>JBDHVF010000940.1:0-3508 GCA_039809605.1 Polyangiales bacterium
GAGCGAGCACGCGCGCCCGCACGCGCCGCAGTGGGCGACGGCGGAGCCGAGGGGCGTCTCGCACCCGTTGGCGGGGCTCCCGTCGCAGTCGCCGAAGCCCGCGTTGCAGGTGAACGCGCAGCGCCCCATGGCGCACGAGGGCCTCGCGTTGGCGGGCGACGGGCACGCGCGGTCGCACGCGCCGCAGTGGCTGAGCGACGTGTCGAGCGCCGCGCACGAGCCCGCGCAGTTGGTCTCGCCCGCCGCGCAGGTCGAGCGGCACGCGCCCGCGGAGCACACCTCGCCCGCGGCGCACGCGCGCCCGCACGCGCCGCAGTTGGCGCGGTCGCCCCGCGTGTCGGCCTCGCACCCGTTCGAGGGGTTCATGTCGCAGTCGGCGAAGCCCGCGTTGCAGGCGAAGCCGCACGCGCCCGCGGCGCACGTGGGAGACGCGTTCGAGGGGGCCTCGCACGCGCGCCCGCAGCGCCCGCAGTGGGCGACGTTCGTGCGCTGGTCGGCCTCGCAGCCCGTGGCGGCCACGCCGTCGCAGTCGCCAAACCCGTCGTTGCACTGGAGCCCGCACGCGCCCTCGGCGCACGCGCCCGTGGCGTTGGCGCCGCCGGGGCATCGGCGACCGCACGCGCCGCAGTGCGCGGGGTCGCGGCGGATCTCGACCTCGCAGCCGCTCGCGGCCACGCCGTCGCAGTCGGCGTAGTGCGTGGCGTCGGAGCACGCGATCGCGCAGCGCCCCGCCTCGCAGCGCGCCTCGCCGTGGGCGCCCGCGGGGCACGCGTTGCCGCACGCGCCGCAGTTCATGGCGTCGCTGCCCGTGCGCACGCACGACCCGCCGCAGTCGGTCTCGCCCTCGCCGCACGCCGAGGCGCACGCGCCGTTCGAGCACACCTGGCCCGCGGGGCACGCGCGGCCGCACGCCGAGCAGTTGCGCACGTCGGAGCCGAGGTCGACCTCGCACCCGTTGGGGAGCTGCCCGTCGCAGTCGGCCCTGCCCGCGACGCACCGGGGCACGCAGCGCCCCGACTCGCACGCCGACAGGGGGTTGACCACGTGACAGTCGTAGTCGGAGCGGCACTGCGGGCGGCACTGCCCGTCGAGGCACGCCATGCCCTGCGCGCAGTCGCTGTCGCGCGAGCACGCGGGCGCGCCCGGCGCGGGGGGCACGCAGGCCATCGCGCCGGTGCGGTCGGCGGGCTGGCAGCGCGCGCCTCCCGCGCAGTCGGCGTCGGCGCGGCACGTGGCGCGGCAGACGTTGCCCGCGCACACCTGGCCCGGCGCGCAGTCGGCGTCGAACTCGCACTGGTTCTGCGCGAGCCGCTCGCTCGTGCAGCCGAACGCGAGCGCCGCGAGGAGGGCGGCGCAGAGCAGGGCCCGGAGTGATCTGTCGTTCATCGGTTCCACCCGTAAGGCGCGGGGCGCCGCCCCTTCGGCGGCAAGCAATGCACCGGAGGCCCGTGGGACGTCAACCCGCGGGGCGAGACATACGGCGACGCTCGACGGGTCGCCCGGGCGCCGCTACCTTTCGACGCCCCGCCGGGCCCCCCATGGAAGAACCGCATTTCGACCGCCTTCTGCGGCTGCTCGACCTCGAGCGCGACGAGGAGCGCGCCCGCCTCGACCGCCTGCTCGCCACGCTCTCCCCCGAGGCGCGCGCCGAGCGCGGCATCACGCTGCTCGACCTCGTGTGCGTCGACGAGTCGTGGGGCCTCGGCGGCCGCACGCAGCTCGAGCTCGAGCGCGATGACCGCTCGCCCCTCGCGGCCCGCATCGACCAGGGCGACCTCGTCGAGCTTCGCCCGCGCCGCGCCGAGGTGCCGGAGCCCGCGCGGGGCCTCGTCGTGCGCCGCTCGCGCGCGCGGCTCACCGTGTCGTTCGACCGCCCCCCGCCGCCGTGGGCCCGCGAGGGCAGGCTCCTCGTCGACCTGCGCCCCAACGACGTCACCTGGGCGCGGGCGCGCGCCAACGTGCTCGCCGCGCGCGACGAGAAGGTCGCGCGGGGCGCGTCGCGCAGGGCGCTGCTGCTCGGCGAGCGGGCGCCCCGCTTCGAGCGCCTGCCCGACGTGACGCACGCGTCGTTCAACCCCGAGCAGCGCGAGGCCGTCGCGCGCATCGCCGCCGCCGAGGAGCTCGCCCTTCTGCACGGCCCTCCCGGCACGGGCAAGACCACGGTGCTCGTCGAGGCCATCGCCCGCGAGGTCGGGCGCGGCCGGCGCGCGCTGGTGCTCGCGCCGAGCAACGCCGCCGTGGACCTGCTCGTCGAGCGCGCGGCCGACGCGGGCCTCGCGCCCGTGCGCCTCGGCCACCCCGCGCGCGCGGCCGAGCGGCTCTACCCGTACACCCTCGAGGGCCGCGTCGAGGCGCACCCGAACCGCGCCGCGGCGCGCGACCTCTTCGACGAGGCCTACGGGCTGCTCGGGTACGCGCGGCGCCAGCGCGCCCGCGGGCGCAGCGCCGAGCGCTGGCAGAACGCGCGCGACGCGTCGGGCGAGGGCCGCAAGATGCTCTCCGAGGCGCGCGCGATGGAGCGCGCCATGGTGCGCGAGGTGCTCTCGTCGGCGCGGGTCGTGTGCGCGACGTGCTCGACGGCCGCGGGCGACGACCTCGACGGCGAGCGCTTCGACGTGGCCTTCTGCGACGAGGCCACGCAGGCGACCGAGCCCGTGACCCTGGCGGCCCTTCTGCGCGCGCCGCGCGTGGTGCTCGCGGGCGACCACCGGCAGCTCCCGCCCACGGTCGTCTCGCGCGAGGCGCAGCAGGGCGGCCTCGGCGTGAGCCTCTTCGAACGCATGGTGGCGCTCCACGGCGGCGCCGCGCGCGCGATGCTCCGCGAGCAGCACCGCATGAGCGAGGCGCTGATGGCCTTCCCCTCGCGGCAGATGTACGAGGGCGCGCTGCGGGCGCACCCGGCGGCGGCCGGGCGCACGCTCGCCGAGGTGCTGCGCGAGGGCGCCGACGTCGACGCGGGCCCCGTGCTCTTCGTCGACACCGCGGGCCGCGGCTGGGACGAGGAGCGCGCCGAGGGCGACGAGTCGCTGCGCAACCCCGCCGAGGCCGAGTGCGTGGTGCGCCACCTCGCGTCGCTGCTCGACGCGGGCCTCGACCCCGCCGAGGTCGCGGTGATCTCTCCGTACGCCGCGCAGGTGGCGCGGCTGCGCGACCTCGCCGCCGCGCGCGGCCTCGACCCGCGCGTCGAGATCGACACCGTCGACGCCTTTCAGGGCCGCGAGAAGGACGCCGTGCTCGTCTCCACCGTGCGCTCGAACGCCGAGGGCCACATCGGCTTCCTCGCGGACCTGCGGCGCATGAACGTCGCCATCACCCGCGCGCGCCGCCACCTGCTCGTGGTGGGCGACGGCGCCACGCTCGCGTCTGACGGCTACTACCGCGCCTTCGCCGAGCACGCCGAGGCGCTCGGCGGCTACCGCAGCGCGTGGACGTGGCCCGCCGCCGAGGGCATCGCGTAGCGCCTATCGAATCGCCACGCCGTTGCTGCCCGTCTCGGCGGCGGGCGTCT
>JBDHVF010000941.1:0-3505 GCA_039809605.1 Polyangiales bacterium
CGCGGGGTTGATCACGGGCCTCGCGGAGCGCGAGCGCGACCGCGACGTGGCCCTGGTGCTCGCCGGCGACGTGGTGGACTTTCTCGCGCAGGCGCCCGCGCGGCGCTTCGACCCCGAGGGCGCCGAGGCCAAGCTCGCGGAGATCGTGCGCGACTACCGCCCGGTGTTCGACGCGCTCAAGGTCTTCACCGCGGGCGCGCGGCGACGGCTCGTGGTGCTCGTGGGCAACCACGACGTCGAGCTCGCGCTGCCGCCCGTGACCGAGCTCCTGCTCGACGCGGTGTGCGACGGCGAGGCGGCGCGCGGGCGCGTGCACCTCGCGCTCGACGGTGTGGGCTATCGCTGCGAGGTCGGCGGCCGCTCGGTGTTCGTCGTGCACGGCAACGAGGTCGACGGGTGGAACGTCGTCGACCACGAGGCCGTGCGCCGCGCGGGGGCGGCGATGCTCCGAGGGCTCCCGCCGCCCGCGTGGGACGCCAACCCCGGCAGCACGCTCGTCGTCGAGGTGATGAACGCCGTGAAGCAGCGCCACCCCTTCGTCGACATGCTCAAGCCCGAAGACGAGGGCCTGCTCGGGGTGCTCCTCGCGATCGACCCCTCGCTCTCGCTCAAGGCGCTCAAGCTCCCCACGGTGGCGGCGCGCGCGCCGATCACGTGGCTGAAGAAGCGCGGGTGGCTCTCGGCCGACGCGCCCGTCGGAGAGCTCGCGCCGGGCGCAGAGCGCGCGACGCCCGACGAAGAGGCGCTCATCGCCGAGGCGTTGCGGTTGAGCGCGCAGGGCGTGAGGGCCACCGACGCGCGCCTTCACGACGAGGGCACGCTGCGCTTCGGCGCGGCCATCGCGGGGCGCGTCGCGGGCCGCGAGGGCACCGAGGCCCTGCGCGACGCGATGGCGCGCTGGCAGGAGCGCACGCGCGACACCTTTCACCCGCTGCACGAGGACGACACCGCGCGCGCGCTCGACGCCGCCGTGTCGCCCGACGTCGACGTGCTGATCGCGGGCCACACGCACGTGCGCCGCGCGCAGGTGCGCACCGCGGCCGGGCGCAGGTCGAGCGAGCCCGCGTGGTACTTCAACAGCGGAACGTGGATCACCATGTTCGACATCCCCCCCGCCCTGCTCGCCGACGCGCAGTCGTTCGAGCCTCTCTGGCATGCGCTCCAGGGGCGCACGCCGAGGGAGCTCCTCGCCATGGAGCGCCCCGTCGTGCGGCGCATGGGCACCGTGGTGCGCGTGCGGCGTGAAGGGGCGCGCGTCGTGGGCGAGCTCGTCGAGCCCGACGCCGAGGGGAGGTCTCTCTCGCGCGCGCCGGGCACCGCGGCGTGCGAGTTTCTCGCGAGGCGATGACCCGCCGCGGTAGACCCTCTCGGTGATGAACGCCGAGACGATGGAGTCCGTCGCGCTGGAGCTGATCCGCGAGGGCGCGCCCGGCGGGCAGGCGCTCTCGGCCCTCACGCGCTACCTCGCCCTCTGCGGCAACCACGCGCCCGAGGCGTTCTGCGTGACGCTCGACCACCTCGACTTTCTGCGCAAGCGCGAGGCGTGGCGCGCGACGCGAGAGCACACGGCCGCGTCGGAGCTCGCGGCGCTGCGCGGCGACGCCGTGGGGGCCCTCGCCCGCGACGTGACACGCCTCCTCGGGTCGCTCTCTTGCCTCACGCACGAGGTCTCGGCCGCGGTGTCGCGCGAGGGCGGGCGGCGCACGATCAACCTGCGCCTCGTGCTCCCTCCGCTGGAGCTCGCCGCGCTGCCCTTCGAGCTCGCCGAGTCGACGCGTGGCCTGCCGGGCGTCGGGCAGCCGCTCTCGCTCCAGAACGAGCACCCCGTGGTGATCACCCGCGAGACCCACCGCGTCGCGCCCCGCGGCGTGCGCTGGCCCACCGAGCCGCGGGTGCTCTTCGCGTGGGCCTCGCCGCCCGGCGCGGGCGCCTCGCGGGTGCCCTTCGAACGCCACCTGCTCGCGCTCACCCACGCGCTCGGCCCGTGGCTCTCCGACGCGCGCGACGCGTCGCGCTGGCTGCGCGTGCTCTCGAACGCCACGCTCGACGACCTGCGCGAGGCCTGGGCCGGCGGACGCTTCACCCACGTGCACATCCTCACGCACGGCGTCGAGCGCGAGGGATCGACGGCCCTCGACCGCAGCTTCGCGCTCGTCTTCGACGACGGAAGCGGCGGCGCCGAGCTCGTCGACGGCGAGCGCCTCGCGTCCGCGCTCGCGCAGGGCGGGAGCTCGGGCCACAGGCCCACCGTGGTCACCCTCGCGAGCTGCGACGGCGGCGGTGTGGGATCGGTCTTCGGAGGCGGCGCGAGCGTGGCGCACCACCTCCACGCCGAGGGCGTTCCCCTGGTGGTGGCGTCGCAGCTCCCGCTCTCGTTCGAAGCGTCGGTGATCATGACCGAGGTGCTCTACGAGGCGCTCTTGCAGGGCCGCGACCCCCGCCACGCGCTGCACGAGCTCCGGCGCAGGCTCAGGGTCGGCGGCGTGCACCCGTGGGAGTGGGCGAGCGTGGTGGCGTACGCGGCGCTGCCCGACGACCTCTCGAAGCAGCTCCGAGGCGTGACGTTTCAGCGCATGTTCACCGCGGTCGACCTGCGGCTCGACCGCGTCGCGCGCGGCGAAGGAGGCGCCGCCGACCGGGCCGTGATCGACGACTTCGTCGGCCGCATCGAGCGCGCGGCGCGCGAGGCGCCCCTGAGGGAGCGCGTCGAGGCGCACGACTACCTGGGCAGCGTCGCGCTCCGCTGGATCGACGTGCGCGTGCGCGAGGCGCTCGACCGCGGGGTTCACGCGACGCGCGAGGCCCTCGCCGACGCGGCGCCCCTCACCTCGACGGGCATCGAGGCGGCCGCGTCGCGCGCGCAGCGGCACTTTCGCGAGGTGCTCGCGCGCAGGCCCGGCGCGTTCTGGGCGGCCAACGTGGTCAACGAGCTCGGGTGGCTCCTCGGGCGCGAGTACGACGGCGCGACCCACGACGTCGTGCGCTGGCACAGCGACATGGCGCTGTCTTCGTCGGACGAACGCCGTCGCTCGATGGGCGAGATCACCGCGCTCTCGCTCGACCTCATGGAGGTGCTGCTCGAACGGGGCGTCGACCCCGCCGGTCGCGCGCGCGCCCGCTTCGACTCGGTGGTGAGCGCCGGCGGGCTCGTGGGCTACAAGTCGTACCGCGCGCGCCGCGTCGTCGAGCGCTTCGCCGCGTGGTCGCGCTACCGCCTCGCGGCGTACGAGTGCCCCGACGCGTTGCGCGAGGGGGGCGACGCGCTCGAGCGCCTCGCGCAGGACCTCGTGCGCCAGGCCGACGGCCTCCAGGTGCCGCGCCACTGGCCCCGCAACACGCGGGGATAGAGCGGGGCCCCGACGCACCTGGTACGGTCGAGCGAAGGTCTCGCCCTCGACGTCGCCAGTACGCGCCGAAGACCCTGCCGCGCCAGCGGCGGGGCGCGACCGAGAGGTCGTCGGTACACGCTCTGGATGCGACGGCAGCGTCGTCGGAACGCGCTCTG
>JBDHVF010000942.1:0-3502 GCA_039809605.1 Polyangiales bacterium
GGCGTGCCCGCAGGCGCCGCCGCGCCCAACGTCGTGCGCCCCGTCGGCACCGGCGCCCCCGCCGCCGCCCGCCCCGCCGCGCCTCCCGCCGCGCACTGACCGTCTCCCTCCATCACCGCCGCCACGACGAAGGGCTCGCGCGCCGCCCGTCGCGCCGTTGCCATTTCAGAACCCGTTACTATAATAGAAACAGTTTCACTATAGGAGATTACGACTTCTCGCGCGCCGGGGGAGAAAAACCCCTGGGAATGCTCCCGCGGCGCGGGACGTTCGGATGGATGAAGGCCCCCTCCAGCGAGCTGAAAAGCGCGCGGACGGGTGACTTCGGAAGAGAGAGTCCACAATGCGCATCTCATTGATCGGCGGCGTCGAGCGGAACGAGCAGGCCCTGGAGCAGATCGCCCGCTCGCTCGGCCACACGCTCGACTTTCATGGCGGCCACATGAAGGGCCGCGGCGTCGACGACATGCACCGGCAGATCGAGCGCGCCGACGTGGTGATCGTGGCGACCAACGTCAACAGTCACGGCGCGATGCACATGGCCCGCAAGCTCGCCAGGAAGCGCAACGTGCCGTTCATCATGACCACGTCGTGCAACCCCACGCGCTTCCGCGAGCTGCTCGCGACGCTCGACGCGCAGATCGCCCACGCGGCCTGAGGCTCAGCGCTCCCAGCGGCTCGACGCGGCGTCGCGGTCGACGAGGCCGCCGCGGTCGAGCCGCAGCGCGTGGCCCTGCGCGTCGCGCGCCTCGATGGCCCCGCCCGCCACGCTGAACTGCGGCAGCCCCGCGAGGAACGCGTGCGGGCCGCTCTCGGAGAGCACCGTGAGCTCGGCGCCGCCGACGAGGGCCCACACGCCGCCCGCGCCGTCGGCGAGCACCGCGTTGCGCCCCGCGACCACGACCTGCACGATGCGACGGCTCGGGAGCTCCCGCACGTAGCGCCACGACGCGCCCGCGTCGTCGCTCACGTGAATGGCGCCCTCGGCCACCGCGACGCCCGAGCGGGTGTCGGCGTCCATCGCGATGATCTGCGGGCGGTTGACGCCGTTCCAGCTCGCGGTCTGCCAGCTCTGCCCGCGGTCGTCGGAGACGATCACGTCGCGCTCGGTCGACGCGATGATGCGCCCGCGGCCGTCGCCCGAGAACGTGAGCGCCCGCGCGAGGTCGGCGCGCGCGCCGAAGGTGAACCCGCGCGGCCTCCACCCGAGCGGCACGCACTGCCGCGTCGCGTACGCGCTGGTGCTGCACGCGAAGACCTTCTCGGCCGCGAGGCCCGGCCCGAGCGGTAGGGTCTGCGCACGCGTCTCGAACCCCGGCGGCAGCGGGAACGAGGGCCGGTAGCCGTACCCGACCCACGGGGTCGAGGCCCACGCGGACTGCGCGCCGGCGGCGGCCGGGAGCGCGGTCAACGCGAGCGCCGCGAGCGTGCCGGAGACTCTCCTCGGGGTGGCCATGGCGTCGGATGCTACCTCATCGCTCAGGGCGACGCGGGGCGGCCGATCGTGAGGCGCCGCACGCGGTGGCTGTTGCCCATGAGCCCGCGGTCGCCGTCGGCGATGTAGAGGTACGCGCCGTCGGGCGACAGGTCGATGCCCTCGAGCCCCGAGAAGAGCGCCTGCGACGGCTCGCCGTCGCGGTAGCCCATGCGCCCCGCGCCCGCCACGGTGGTCACGTGCCCGTCGTGCGAGACGCGGCGGATCGAGTAGCCGTCCATGTCGGTCACGTAGAGGTTGCCCTGCGCGTCGACGGCGGCGCCCTGGGGGCGGTTGAAGCGGGCGGTCATCCAGTCGCCGTCGGTGTTGCCCGGGGTGCCCGCGCCCGCGTAGGTGGTCACGTGGCCGTCGAGGGTGACGGCGCGCAGGCGGTGGTTCATCTGGTCGACGACCACCACGCGCCCGTCGAGAAAGGCCGTGTCGTACGGGTGGTTGAAGCGCGCGCGGTGGCCCTCGTCGTCGACGTAGCCCGGCTGGTCGCGCTCGCCCGCGAGGTCGATCACGCGCAGGCTCACGGGGTCGAAGATGCCCACGACGTGGTGCTCGGGGTCGGCGAAGAAGAGCCGCCCGTCGGGCAGCGCGGAGACGCCGCGCGGCCGCCCCGCGTTGCGCAGGAGCGGCGTCGCGCGCCCGTAGCGCCGGTCGATGCGCCAGAAGGTGCCCGTCTCGAAGCTCACGGCGCCCGTGTCGTTGGCGTCGGTCTGCGCGTAGAGCGAGCCGTCGGGCGTGAACACCAGGCCGAAGGGGCGCGCGAAGCCCGTCTGGTGCACCAGCGTGGCGACGAGCCCGTCGGGGCTCACCACGCGGATCACCCCGCTGTCGTAGTCGGCCACGTAGACGTTGCCCTCGGGGCTCACGGCGACGTTCACGGGGTTCGAGAAGCGCGCGCGCGTGCGGAGGTCGTCGACCTGGCCGCGCTCGGCCGAGCCCGCGAGCGTCGCCACGCCGGGGGGCAGGGGCTCGAGCGTCGGGTCGGGGGGCGGCGTCGCGGCGTCGCCCGCGCCGCCGTCGCCGGGGCCCAGGGGCGCGCCCCCGTCGCCCTGGTCCGAGGCATCCGAGGCGCCCGCGTCGGAGGTCACGCCCGCGGGCGTGCGCGCGCCCTGACGGGTCGTCTCGCTGGTGTCACCGCATGCGAGGAGCAAGGCGCATGCGCCGACGGGCAACGTCAGCTTCGAGAGGGAGCTCATGGTGACACCTCCACAGGGCGTCGTTGCGCGTCATGGCGCTCGACGATGCAATGACGTGCAGCACCGGCCATACCAAGCGCCGGCCCGAAAGAACGTTGCGACGGCGCTGCCACGGGCGCGCCCCTCCGCGCGCGAGCGATCGCCGCGACAAGCCTTGTTTTCAGCGCTTTTTCGACAATCCTCGGCGAGTTTTGATGGAATCGCTCCACGCGCGCGGCGCGCATGGCGACGCGTCACACGAGGCATGGCGCCACGACGCGAAACGATACGTGCGGCCGTTGCGACGGCGGGTGCGCGCGGGGCGAAGGCGCTGCGGGCCGTTGCGCGCGCGGCGGCTTTCGTGATCTTTTCGCGCCGTGGGACCGAGGAGCCTCGCGCGCGTGACGGTCATCGCCCTGGGCCTCGTCGCGGCGCCGTCGCGCTCGCGGGCGCAGCCGCGGGAGGAGCCCGAGCGGGTCTACGCGCAGGGCGTCGCGGCCTTCGAGGTGCGCGACTTCGCGACGGCCCTCGACCGCTTTCAGCGGGCCTACGTGCTCTCGCGGCGCGCGGAGCTGCTGATGAACGTCGCGCTGACCTTTCAGCGCCTCGGTCGTCGCGAGGACGCCGTCGCCACGTACCGCGCCTACCTCGCCTCGGCGCCCAACCCCCCCAACCGCGCCGCCGTCGAGGCCACCGTCGCGCAGCTCGAGCGGGAGCTCGCGGCCTCGCGCCCGCCGCCCGTCGCGCCGCCTCCCGCGGCCGTGGCGGTCGCGCGGGAGACCCCGCGGCCTCTCCCGCTCGCGACGCCGACCGTGCCGTCGCCCTCGATCTGGCCGTGGAT
>JBDHVF010000943.1:0-3475 GCA_039809605.1 Polyangiales bacterium
ACCCGCCGCGCCGCCCCTCGCACCCGCGGCCCGCGTCGCGGCCGTAGTCACCCCTCGCGGTCTACGAGGGGGCGCCGGGTGACGGCGCCCTCGAGCGTTCGCGCGCCGACGGTCACGTAGAGCTGACCGTCGGTGTGCACGAGCGTCATGCTCGTGTTGCGGTCGACCACGCCCTCGAGCGCGTCGAGCAGCGCGACGTCGACCGACCACACCTCGACCTCGTCGCTCCGGTGAAGCCGCGCGCCGCGCGCCTCGCGGCGCATGAGTTCGGGGTCGTCGTGGGTGAACACCGCGACGCGCCCGGCGCGCTTGCTGGCCTTGTGCAGCCGCTCGACGGAGGGCCGGCCGATGTCGACCCAGAGGTCGACGCGGCCGTCGGGCTGGCGCACCCACACGGCGGGCTCGTCGGTGACGAAGAGCCCCTTCGAGAAGGCGATGTCATCCGTGTAGCAGAGGCAGTACGCGAGCGTGCGCGTGAGCAGGTAGCGCATCGTCTCCGAGGGGTGCCGCGCCACGCGCAGGTCGAGGGACTCGTAGACCCCGCGGTCGACGTCCGAGAGGTCGACGCGCAGGTGATAGACCGTCGCGGTGAGCGCCATGGCGGCGGTTCTCGACCATGTGCGCGGCGTTGTCCACCGCGGCGACCTCGCGCAACCCGGCGTTGCCCGGCGGTGCCCTTGTGCGCCGGCGCGCTCGTTCGCAGGCTTCGCGAGACGCCATGAACGACGGCCACGACGACGGAATGACCCGACGGCAGGCGCTCGCGGTGGCGGGCGGCGCCGCGCTCGCGGCGATGCCCGGGTGCACCACCGACAAGTCTCGCACCCGCACGGAGGCTCGCACCATGAACCCCTCTCGCTCCCGAACGCCCGTGGTCTACCTCCCGCACGGCGGTGGACCGTGGCCCTTCGTCGACCTCGGCATGGGCGACCCCGCGCAGCTCCGCTCGCTGGCCGACTATCTCCGCTCGTTGAGCGCGGTGCCCGCCGAGCGCCCGCGCGCCGTGCTGATGATCTCGGCGCACTGGGAGGAGCCGAGGCCCACGGTGATGACCGCCGAGCGCCCCCCGATGCTCTACGACTACTACGGCTTCCCCGAGGAGGCGTACCGCATCACGTGGCCCGCGCCGGGGCAGCCCGAGCTCGCGTCGCGCGTGCGGGCGCTGCTCGGCGCGCGGGGGATCGCGACGGACGTCTCCGCCGACCGCGGCTTCGACCACGGCGCCTTCGTGCCGCTCAAGCTCACGTGGCCCGCGGCCGACATGCCGACGGTGCAGCTCTCGCTTCGGCAGGGCCTCGACCCCGAGGAGCACCTCGCCATCGGCCGCGCGCTCGCGCCCCTGCGCGACGAGGGCGTGTTCATCCTCGGCAGCGGCATGAGCTACCACAACATGCGCGGCTTCATGCGCGGCGGCGCCGACGTCGCCGAGGCGTCGGGCGCGTTCGACGCGTGGCTCGGCGAGACCGTGGCGCTCGACGCGGCCGAGCGCGACCGCCGCCTCGCGCGCTGGGCGAGCGCCCCGGGCGCGCGCCAGTCGCACCCGCGCGAGGAGCACCTCCTGCCGCTCATGGTGGTCGCCGGCGCCGCGGGCGACGACCGCGGACGCGCCGCGTGGCAGGGCGAGCTCATGTCCGCGCGCATCTCGGCGTTTCACTTCGGGTGACGGTCGCGTTCACGCCGCGGGCGCGTCGAGCGCCGCGACGAGGCCCGCGAGCACCTCGTCGCGCCGCCGGTGCCAGCCCCTCGCGTCGACGCTCGCGACGCGCCATCCGCGCATGGCGAGCACGCGCGGCCGGTGCACCCAGCGTTCGAAGGGCTCGAGGTGTTCGTCGCCCTCGTCGAAGAGCACCGCGAGGCGGTAGCGGGTCGGGTCCTTCGGGTCGAGCACCGCGAGCGGCACGCGCGACGCCGAGGCGCCCACGTCGAGCTCGGTCTGATAGCCCCTCGCCTGGAGCGCAGCGGCCACCTGCACCCGCAGCGGCAGCCACCCCGGCACGCCGGCGCTCGGCCCGCGCGCGTGAGCGCGGCGCGCGCCGCCCACGCGCGAGAGCACGTCGGCGGCCTGCGGCCTTCGACCGTGCGAGACGTGCCACGCGAACTCGAGAAAGGCCTTGAAGAGCCGCGGGCCCTCGTGCGTGGAGCGCGCCACCGACAGCATCGACGGTTCGAACGACGCCACCACCACGCACTCGCTCCGCGCGCGGGAGATGGCCACGTTGAGCCGCCGCTCGCCGCCGCGCTGCCCCAGGGGCCCGAAGCGCGCGGGCACGTAGCGCTCGGGCGGGCGGTTGGGGAGCTTGCGCTCCACGGGCGCGTGCCCGGTCGAGAACACGATCACGTCGCGCTCGTCGCCCTGCACGTTCTCGAGGTTCTTGACGAAGGGCCGCTCGTCGACGCGCTCGCGGGCCATCGCCGCGTCCCACAGGCGCCCGAAGGCCGCGTCGGAGGCGCGGCGCTCGTCGATGGCGTCGAGCACCGCGGCCCGCTGCGGGAGGTTGAAGGTCACCACGCCCACCGACGGGGCGTCGGCACGGGCCAGGAGCTCGGCCACCACGTCGACCACGCGGCGCGCCTCGGCCGGGTTGCGGCCCGCGTCGTAGCCCCCGTCGGGCACCGCCACCCAGCGCATCGAGGGGCGCGTCGCGGGCGAGGCCGTCGAGGGCACCGTGCGCAGCGATGCCTCGTAGAGCGCGTGGTTCGAGAACGCGATGAGCTCCTCGTGCTGGCAGCGGTAGTGCCACTCGAGCCCCACGCGCTCGAGCCGCGCGCGGGCCAGCGAGAGCAGCGACTCGCCCTCGAGCAGCTCGCGCGCGGCGCGCGAGGCCGGCGCCTCGTCGTCAGCGTCGCCGAGGGCCGACGACGTGAAGAACGACGACGGCGGCATCTGCCGCTCGTCGCCCACCACGAGCGTGCGGCGCGCGCGCACGAGCACCGGGAGCCCGCTCTCGACCGTGCACTGCGACGCCTCGTCGAACACCACGAGGTCGAAGAGCGGCTCCTGGGGGAAGAGCACCGTCATCGTCTCGGGCGAGAGGAGCCACACGGGCATCACGTCGAGCATCCCCGCGCCCGCGAAGCGCCGCACGAACGTGCGCAGCGGCATGACGTTGCGCTGCTTGCGGCACTCCTTGAGCATCGCCTCGCGCGTGGCCTGGTCGGCCGTGCGGCGGCGCCCCTTCTGCGCGGGCGCCGCGCGCACCAGCGAGCCCTCGTCGAGGCGCGCGCGCACCCGCTGCCCTTCGATCTCCGAGGCTTTTTCGTGCAGCGCCGCGAGCCGCGCGCCGGCCGCCGCGTCGTCTCCCCACGGCGTCGGCGCGTCGCGCGCCGCCAGCGCGGGGTTCGCGCGCTCGAGCGCCCGGAGCCGCGCGTGCGCCCAGGCCCTCACCACCGCCTCGCGCCACCGCGGGGCGTCGGCGTCGCGCAACGGCCGCGAGAGCGCCGCGAGCAGCGCCGCCGCGTCGGGCAGCAGCGTCAC
>JBDHVF010000944.1:0-3474 GCA_039809605.1 Polyangiales bacterium
GGCGGAGGCGACGCGCGGGGCGGCGCGGAGGGCGGCGCGGGCTCGTTCGAGAACAGGTCGCGCGATGCGGCGATGTCGGCCTCGCGGCGCACCACGGTCTTGTCGCGGTCGCGCGCGACGGTGGTGGGCTCGTCGTCGAGCAGGCGCATGGCCCGCACGCTCGGAGGCGGAGCGCGCGGCGTCTTGCGGGGGTCGGGGTCGGGCGTCGTCGTCTCGACCGAGTCGTCGATGTGCCTCGACGACCCTCGCGGCCGCGGCGGGGTCGGCGGGCCGGGAGGTCCCTTCATCGAGCGCAGCGTCTGCCTTCGGCGCGCGCAGTGTCAAGAGTCCCTCTCGCAATCGGCGAGGCGGCGAAGTACCGTCCGCGGCCCCATGAGCGCGTACACGAACATCACCCTCGAGCGCGACGGCGGGTGGGCCGTCGTCACCCTCAACCACCCCGACAGCATGAACGCCCTCTCGCGCGCCCTCGTGCGAGAGCTCGGCGACGTCTTCGGCGCCCTCGCCGACGACCGCGACGCGCGCGTGGTGATCCTCACGGGCGCCGGAGAGAAGGCCTTCTGCGCGGGCGCCGACCTCAAGGAACGCAAGGGCATGACCGACGACGAGGTGCGCGGGATGCTCGGCTACTACCGCGAGAGCTTCGGCGCCATCGACCGCTGCCCCAAGCCCGTCGTCGCGGCCATCAACGGCGTCGCGCTCGGCGGCGGCTTCGAGCTCGCCCTCGCGTGCGACCTGCGCGTGGCCGCTTCGACCGCCACCGTGGGCCTGCCCGAGACCTCCCTCGCGATCATCCCCGGCGCGGGCGGCACGCAGCGCCTCCCCCGACTCGTCGGCCCCGGCCGCGCCAAGGAGCTCATTCTTCTCGCGCGCCGTCTGCCCGCGGCCGAGGCCCTCTCGCTGGGGCTGGTGACGGCCGTGGCCGACGCGGGCGAGACGGCGGTGGCGGCGGCGAAGCGGCTCACGGCGTCGCTGGTGACGGGCGCGCCCATCGCGCTCGCGGCCGCGATGGAGGCCGTCGACGGAGGCGCCGACCTCGACTTCGAAGCGGGCCTCGACCTCGAGGCCCGGTGTTACGAGAAGACGCTGCGCTCCAGCGACCGCCGCGAGGCCCTCGCGGCCTTCGCCGAGAAGCGCAAGCCCGTGTACCGAGGAGAGTGAGAGAGATGTCGGACGCGAAGCTCAAGGAGACCCTCGCGCGCGTCGAGCGCGGCGGCGCCGAGAAGTACCACCAGAAGAACGCCAAGGAGGGCAAGCTCTTCGCCCGCGAGCGCATCGCGCGCCTCATCGACGCCGGGAGCTTCGTCGAAGAGGCCGCCCTCGCGAACAACCGCGACCCCGAGCTGCCCGCCGACGGAGTGATCACCGGCACCGCCACCGTCAACGGTCGCACCGTGGCGATCATGGCCAACGACTCGACGGTGAAAGCGGGCTCGTGGGGCTGGCGCACGGTCGAGAAGATCCTGCGCATTCAAGAGGTCGCGAAGGACCTCCGCTGCCCGCTCTTCTACCTCGTCGACTCGGCCGGCGCGCGCATCACCGACCAGGTGGAGATGTTCCCCGGCCGTCGCGGCGCGGGTCGCATCTTCTACAACCAGGTGCAGCTCTCGGGGCAGGTGCCGCAGGTGTGCCTGCTCTTCGGGCCGAGCGCGGCGGGCGGCGCGTACATCCCCGCGTTCTGCGACGTGGTGGTGATGGTCGAGGGCAACGCGAGCATGTACCTGGGCTCTCCGCGCATGGCCGAGATGGTCATCGGCGAGAAGGTCACGCTCGAGGAAATGGGCGGCGCGCGCATGCACTGCTCGGTCTCGGGCTGCGGCGACGTGCTGGTGAAGACCGAAGACGAGGCCATTTCATGGGCGAGGCGCTACCTCGCGTACATGCCCCAGAACTGGCACGAGCGCCCCGCGCGGCAGGAGCCCGCCGAGCCCGACCGCTCGGGCAAGACGCTCGAGCAGATCGTTCCGACCGACGAGAACAAGCCCTTCAAGATGGAGCACCTCATCCGCGAGGTGGTCGACGCGGGCAGCTACCTCGAGGTCAAGAAGCTCTTCGCGCAGGAGATGATCACGGTCTTCGCGCGCATCGAGGGTCAGCCCGTGGGCATCGTGGCGAACAACCCCTTCTACAAGGGCGGGGTCCTCTTCGTCGACAGCGCCGACAAGGCCGCGCGCTTCATCTGGCTGTGCGACGCGTTCAACATCCCGCTGCTCTACCTCGCCGACGTGCCGGGCTTCATGATCGGCACCAAGGTCGAACGCGAGGGCATCATCCGCGCGGGCGCCAAGATGATCGCCGCGGTGAGCGAGGCGCGCGTCCCGAAGCTCTCGGTGGTGGTGCGCAAGGCCTACGGCGCGGGGCTCTACGCGATGTGCGGCCCTGCGTTCGAGCCCGACGCGTGCCTCGCGCTCCC
The DNA here is from genome assembly GCA_039809605.1 of Polyangiales bacterium. GTDB lineage: Bacteria > Myxococcota_A > Polyangia > Polyangiales > CAISKJ01. Next base: position 2,414 of record JBDHVF010000944.1, read on the forward strand.
CACGGCGTCGATCGCGGTGATGGGCCCCAACGCGGCCGTCAACGCGGTCTATTACAACAAGATCCAGGAGATCCCCGAGGGCCCCGAGCGCGTGGCCTACGTCGACCGCCTGCGCGCGGAGTACCGCGAAGACATCGACCTCTACAAGCTCGGGAGCGAGCTGGTGGTCGACGCCGTGGTGCCCTTCGACGGGCTGCGCACCGAGCTCTCTCGCCGCTTCGCGAGGCTCATGTCGAAGCACGAGGCGCGGCCCACGAAGCACCACATCGTGCCCCCCGTCTGATCCGCGCGAACACCCATCCAGCGCGCACGAATCGCACGCCTCCCAATCGTCGTTCGGGGGGCTTGCGCCCCACATGGCCCGGCCCGATAGCACGGGCCGCCGGCGGTCGGGGCAACGTCGCCCGCGTGCGCACGGCGTCAGGGGGATCGAGCGACCATGGCAGCAGATCGCATTCTGTTCGTGGGCTGGGACCGTCCGATCACGGGCCGCGAGGCCGCGGGGATGGAGAGCTTCTCGAAGTTCATGACGTACCTCGGGCGGCAGCAGTCGTCGGGGCGCATCGAGAGCTTCGAGCCCGTGATGCTCGACCCGAGCGGGGGCACCCTCAACGGCTTCGTGGTGATCCGCGGCGCGTACAACAACCTCGCGGCGATGACCAACGAAGACGAGTGGCGCACGCTCTTCACCGAGGCCAGCTACACGATGAAGGGCATGAGCGTCATCACGGGCAACATCGGCCAGGGCCTGCAGCAGACCATGGCGCGCTACGCCAAGGTCATCACGAAGTAGCGCTCACGGGTGTCGCCGCGGTCTCGCCGCGGTTCACTCGACGCGCAGGTCAATCTGGCCGCTTTCGCGGAGCCCCCACCCCCGCTGCCGCGCGCCCCGCCCCCGCGGAGCGAGGGCGTGGCTGAGCGTAGGGAGACGAGGTGATGGGCTGCCTGGGTCTCGCAGGCGCCCTCGCGCTACGAGGGCCATCCCTTCAACGCTCCATGAATCACGCTTCAGCTCGATGTCGGCCGCGTCAGCGCATCGATCACGCGTCGTCGATCTCGAT
>JBDHVF010000945.1:0-3470 GCA_039809605.1 Polyangiales bacterium
GCGAACGCCGGGCACAAGCGAGCGCAGCGCGTCGGAGGGACGATGCGATCCACGTCCGACAGCTCAATGCGGCAAAACTGACATGAACCTGGTATCAGCGCGGGGTCAGGGCCCGTCGCGAAATGGAGTGTCGAGGTCACGCGTGCCTTGAACCTGGAGTTCGATTTGATGCTCCCGCGCGCTCGCGCCGAGGTAGCGCGCCGATGCGCCCACACGTATGACGCTCGACCAACAGGCCCCCTGTTGGCGCGTCCGCGCCACGCCCGCGGGCGTCGAACGCTCGCACGCCGAGCTCAGCGCGGCGTGCGCGAGCACGGCGATCGCACGGGTTGCTTCGAGGCACGTCGCGTTGCAATGATCCTCCCGTGCTCGGTCGCTGGGAGTTTCGAATGCAACGAACCGGTCCTCGCCCCTCGACGCTCGAGGAGCGCTTCGACGTGCTGAACTCCCGCGTGCTCCGCGCCCTCCGGGCAGGCCACGAGGCGCTGGAACGCCTCCACGTGCGCCACGCGCTCGTCGGCGGCCTCGCGGTGGGCGTCCATGGTCGCGTGCGCGCGACGAAGCATGTCGACTTCCTCGTCGGCCCCGAGGCGTTCGAGTCACACGGCGCGATCGTGTCGTTCCGCCCGGGCGTGCCGCTGTCGGCCGAGGGCGTGCCGATCGACTCGATCCTCGCGCCCGAGGAGCACGACACGGTGCTCCTCGATGCGCTCACCGACCCCATCATCGTCGATGGCGTCCCCGTGATCCGCCCCGAGCCTCTGATCTACATGAAGCTCCTCGCGAGCCGCAGGCAGGACCTCGCCGACGTCGTCTCGGTCCTCCGCGAGTCGGACGTCGACGTCGATCGCGTGCGCACGCTGCTCGATCGCGCCGATCCGTCGCTGCGCGCGCGCTTCGAGGAGCTGCTCGCCGAGGCCGACGCCGCGCCGTGAGCGTCGGCGCGCACACGGCGACTCGAGGCGGTCGGCCCTGCCGCGCATGCTCGCCATCCCAGAAGCGCCGAACGCGCGGCATCACGGTTCCAACGGCGCGCGCCGGCCATCGTGGATGAACTCGACGACGAGCTCGTCGCCCACGCGGCGGTAGTAGATCACCAGCGGAGCCACCACCCACCGTCGCGTCGTCTCGCCGGTCGAGAGCGTCGCGATCCTTCCCTCCAACGTGCCCGAAGCGAGCAGGTCGAGCGCCTCCTCGACGTCGCGGCGTAGCCTCAGCGCGGCGTCGACGTTGCGATCGAGCAGATGGCCCACCGCCGCCGCAAGCCCTTCGAAGGCCCGCGGCGTGATCACGATTCGCAGCGGCTTCACCGCTCGGCACCGCGTCGCGCGGCGATCATCGCGTCGAGCCGGGCGAACGCCTCCGCCGCGGGCATCGCCTCGCCCCGCGCGTGCTGCGCCCGCGCCTCGCGAATCGCCGCGTCGACGTCGTCCGAGAGCTCGTCCGCAACGCCGTTGGCTGCGAAGCGCGCGAGCACCCGCGTCACTTCGGTGACCGCCTCGTCAGGCAGTTGATCGACCAGGTGATGCAGTGCAGCGCGGGCGGCCGAGCTCATGAAGCCAATCGTATCACGAGGTGCACCGATCCCTCCGGCGCGCCTCGGTCATCGCCTCGCGCCACTCACGCAGGCTTCGGCGCGCCCTGAACGTCGGAGCGCGTCGCGCGCTCGCGACCGTGCAACGATTCTTGTTGACGACGTGTGACCCATGGATCTCTCGTCCTCTGCGATGACCGCAGCAAGACGAGGGTCTCGGTGAGTCGCTGGTCGCCTCGCACCCTGCCGGCGCTGTCGTGCGTCGCCCTCGTCGCGTGCAGCGAGCCCGACACGTCGAGCCCACGTCCGCCTCCCGCGCCTGCGTGCGCGAGGCACGACGGCTCGCACCCGAGCCCGACGCCCAACCCCTTCACGGTCGTTCACGTCGATCCCGGCGCTCCGGCGCCGCTCCAGCTCGCGGTGCAGGCCTGCGTGGGCCTGCGCAACCGCGCCGCGGGCGGGTCCGTGTACGTCGACTCCGACCCGCACGACGCAGTGTGGCTCACCGAGCTCGGCCTCGTCCCCGCGGCGACCGTCGACGCGGCGGAGTTCCTGCGGTCGTGCGTCGCGGCGTTCCCCGCGTGCGTCCGCTACGACTACGCGAGCCAGCACGCGCTGCTACCGAACATCCTCACGGTCGCCGCCGCGCTCGGGGCGGTGCCCGTCGACGGCAGCCTGAACCTCACGTGCGGCAGCACGGCCTTCGACGCGGTCGCGGAGCTGCGCGACCGGAACACCCCCGCGCTCGCCACCCGCTACGTCTTCGAGCGCTACGCCGCGCAGACCACCGGCCTCGCGATGCTCAACCCCGGCTACGAGCCGCAGCCGACCGACCCCGCGAACCCGTCGATCACCCGGGACATGGGCCCCGCCCTCGTCGACTACGTGTTCTCGCAGAGGCTCTTCGTGGTGTTCCTGGTCAACGGCTGCACCGACGGGCACCCCGAGAGGGAGCTGCTCGGCACGATCGTCAACGCCGGCCGGTGGCCCACGCCGCTCGGCGTCTACGGCTACAACAGCTCGTGGAACGTCGCAGGGGGATACCTCTACGAGGCGCAGACGCGCTGCCTCGACTCGCGCAACATGGGGGCCATCGCCAGCGAGACGAGCAACCTGTCGTTCTTCTCCACGCGCGCGCCTGCGATCACCGAGTCGAACGTGGTCACGCAGAACGAGCTCGAGCGCGTCACCTACGACCCGAGCCACACCTACGTCGCGTTCGTCGTCGGCGACGGCGACAACGTCGGCTACATCACCACCACGCGACGCGAGTGGTTCCGTCAGCGGCTCGCCACGTGTCAGTCGGGCAGCGCCCCGTGCCCGCCGCTCACGTGGACGATCTCGCCGCACCTGACGCGGCTCGCGCCCGACCTTCTGCGCTGGTACTACGATCAGAGCCACCGCACGGGCCACGACTACTTCGCCCTGCCGCCGAGCGGCCACCTCTACGCCTACCCGAGCTCGCTCGCAGCGGACGCTCAAGCCCGGTTCGCCGCCGCGACCGAAGAGGACGCGTGCATCCTCGGCATCTCCGGCACGGTCCACTGGGACTGGACCGGGACGTGGCACGACGCCGAGGACCATTTTCTGCCGAGGTACGCGAGGGCAGGAGGGCCCATCCGCGGCGTGTTCCCCGTGAACGTGCCGTACCTCCTGCCGACCTTCACGTGGTGGCCCGAGGATCAGTTCTTCGAGGTGCTTACGGGCGCTGACGGCGGCCGGCTCGCGCTGTTCCGACCGCGCGAGTGGCGCGGCGTCAACAACGACGCTGACAGGCACCTCCTGAGCCCTCGTCGCATGGCCGACGAGCTCGCAGGCTACCCGCGAGGCACGGTCACCTGGGTCTATCTCACCAGCGACGGGGGGCTCACGCTCGAGAACTCCTTCCTGGCGCTCGCGCGGCTCCTGCCTCCGCACGTCGAGCTCGTGAGCACCG
>JBDHVF010000946.1:0-3467 GCA_039809605.1 Polyangiales bacterium
CGAAGCGCGCGCGGTCGAGCGCGCGGCGGAGCAGGGCGACGTCGACGAGGCGCGCCGCGGCGTCGAGGCGGTGGCGCGCGCGGTCGCGCAGGCGCTCCCGGTGCTCGCCCGCCTCGTCGCGCGCGGGTTCGAAGCGGCCCTCGCCGGGGGGGCTGGGTCGTGAGCACCGCGGCCCCGTCGCTCACGCCCTTCCCGCTGCGCCGCGTGCTCGTGGCCGACGACGACCCGGTCTCGCGCATGCTGCTCGAGGCCACGCTCGCCGACCTGGGCTACGACGTGACGGGCGTCTCCGACGGCGGCGAGGCGCTCGAGGCGATGGCCCACGAGGACGGCCCCGAGGTGGCCATCCTCGACTGGGAGATGCCCCGCCTGTCGGGCCCCGAGGTGTGCCGCGAGGTGCGCGCGCGCCGCCCCTCGGCGCCGCTCTACCTCGTGCTCGTGACCGTGCGCGGCGGCAGCTCGAACATCGTCGCGGGCCTTCGCAGCGGCGCCAACGACTACGTCACCAAGCCCTTCGACCGCGACGAGTTCGCGGCGCGCCTCGCGGTGGCGACGAGCTTCCTCTCGCTGCAGGTCTCGCTCTCGCGGCGCGTGCAGGAGCTCGAGCGCGCCCTCGGGCAGATCAAGACCCTGCACGGCCTGCTGCCGATCTGCGCGTGGTGCAAGAAGATCCGCGACGACGGCAACTACTGGCGCCAGGTCGAGGACTACGTCTCGCACCACACCGACGTGCGCTTCACCCACGGCATCTGCCCGAGCTGCGAGGAGCGCCTCGACGACGAGGCCGAGCAGCTCTCGCTCCACCCGCCGCCGCGCGGGGGGTGACGCCGCTCAGTCGAGCCCCGCGAGGTCCTCCCACGCGAAGAGGTGCTCGCCCGACGACGAGAGCATCAGCGTGAGGAGCGCCTCGACCGCGCCGCCCATCACCGACGCGACGGCGCGCGCGGCCGCGGGCGGCTCCGGGGGGTCGGGCGTGCGCCACGGCGGGGCGACCACCACGGGGCGCGGTTCGAAGCGTCCGCCGCCGAGCGCGCGCGCCCGCTCGATCGCGAGGTCGAGGCCGCCCAGGTGGTCGACCAGGCCCGCCGCGTGCGCGTCGGCGCCCGCGTACACGCGCCCCCGCGCCAGGGGCTCGATGTCCGCGGCGCTCCGCTTTCTCCCGCGGGCCACGACGCCGACGAAGTCGTCGTAGAAGCCGTCGATCTCGCGGTCGAACGCGGCGCGGTCGCCCTCGTCCCACGCCCGGTAGGGCGACATGAGGTCGGCGCGCTCGCCCCGGCGGATCACCTCGTGCGACAGCGAGAGCTTCTCGAGCGTGCGCGCCGCGGCGAAGCGCAGCGCGATCACCCCGATGGAGCCCGTGACCGACGTGGGCTGCGCCACGATCTCGTGCGCCAGGGCGCCCGAGTAGTACCCCCCCGACGCCGCCACGTCGGCGAAGTACGCCACCACGGGCTTCTTCTCGCGCAGCCGGTCGACCTCGCGGGCGATGAGGTCGCTCGCGAGCGCGCTGCCGCCGCGGGTGTCGACGTGCAGCACCACGGCGCCCAGGCCCGCGTTGGCCCGCGCCGCGCGCAGCGCCGCCACGATGCGCCGCGCGTCGGCCACGGGGCCGAGGGCCACGCGCGACTCGGTCACGATGGGGCCGCGCACCTCGACCACGCCCACGCGCTTGTCGGGCGCGAGCGGGTGAAAGCGCGCCGCGCGCGCCATCGCGAGGTACGTGCCCGCAGGCACGCGGCGCGCCTCGCGGCCGGCGCCGAGGTGCAGCGGCAGGTCGTCGTCGTAGGCCGTGGCGTCGAGCATGCCCTCGCGCACCGCGTCGGCGGCGCGCCAGGGGCCCTGGTCGATCCAGCGGCGCGCGGTCGCGTCGTCGACCTTGCGGCCCTGCGCGATGGCCCGCACGAGCTCCTGGTGAAAGCGGTCGAGCAGGGCCTCGGTCTGCCTGCGGTTGGCCTCGGAGTACGAGTCGCGCGTGAACGCCTCGGCGGCGCTCTTGTACTCGCGCCGCGCGAAGACCTCGGCCTCGATGCCCCCGCGCGCCAGGAGCCCGCGCACGAAGGTGATGCCCGCCGCCACGCCGAGCGGCGCGATGGTCGCCTGCGGGGTGGCCACGACGCGGTGGGCCGCGGCGGCGACGTAGTACTCGCGCGTCGAGGCGCCCTCTGGCAGGTACGCCACCACGTGCTTGTCGGCCTCGCGCAGCTTCGCCACCGCGTCGCGCAGGCTCGCGGCCACGGCCCACCCGCAGTCGAGCCCGCGCACGCGCACGATCACCCCGTCGACGTGGCGGTCGCGCGCGACCTCTTCGAAGAGCTCGCGCACGAGGGCCACCGTGGTGGGCGGGCGCACCACCGCGGGCGCCCCCATGAGGATCTCGCGCGGCCTGCGGAACTTCGGCTGCGGGCGCTCGATCTCGGTCACGCGGCCGTCGAGCGAGAGCTCGACCCACGAGCCCCGCGGCACCGCGCTCTGGCGGCGCATGGCGACGAAGGGGAGGGCGACGGCGCGGACCGCGTTGGCGAGGAGGGTTCCGAGCATGGTGGGGGTTCTCTCTCTAGCGCTGCCCGACGAGATCACCAGGGGAGCGCGGCAGGAGCTTGGGGTTGTAGAAGTAGGTCACGACGCCCGTGACGCGCTCCCAGCGGGTGCCCGCGCGGGCGCCGGGGATGGGGGTGAGCTGCGGCGCGAGCGTGAGGGCGCCGCGCCCGCTGCCCGCGATGACCACCTCGCCGAAGCGGGGGTCGGGGTCGGTGCTCGCGGTGACGCCCTCGACGGTGACGAGCACGCCCATGAGCTCGCGGTAGTGCGCGAGGATCTCGTCGACGGTGACGGGCACGGGCGCGATGGGCGGCGCCACGCCCGCGCGCACCAGCGCGGCCCCCGACACCTGCGGCAGGAAGTTGCCGTCGGAGAACTCGGTGCCGCAGGGCGCGCAGGTGAACTCGTTGTAGGCGCCGCCCACGATGTTCACGAGGTCTCCCACCGCGGGGCGGTAGCCCGCGGGCGAGAAGGTCGGTGAGAACATCGAGATGGCGCACACGCGGCCGCTGCGGTCGGCGAGCAGGGGGCACGGCGCGAAGCGGTCGGTCGGGTCGCCGGGGGCGGTGACCTCCTCGGCCCAGAGGGTTCCCGTGCGGCCCGACTGCGTCTCGTCGTAGGCGTCGACCGCGGTGACCTGCGCCGCGAGCAGCGTCACGGGCGCCCCCTCGGGGTAGCGCGGCGAGCGCTCGCGCAGCCGGCGGATCGTGAGCGCCCCCTCCGTGGATGGGGGCCGGTCGCACGCGCGGTCGGGCTCGTCGCACGCGGCGCGCCCGAGCTCCGCGCACGCCGCGAGCGTGAGGCACGAGAGGATGAGCGCCGCGCGGGCCATGACGTGGACGTGGACCGTAACACGTCTCCGTGCGTACGATGCCCGCGATGAAACGCGCGCTCGCCGTCGTGTGCATGAGCCTCCTCGCCCCCGC
>JBDHVF010000947.1:0-3467 GCA_039809605.1 Polyangiales bacterium
ACTCCGGCGTACCCCGGGCGGCGACGACCACGCACTCGGACGACCAGGACGCCTGCGCACGATCGGAAACACACCCCTCCAGAACGTTGGCGCGCACGGCGCGCTCTCCTGCTGCGCCTGCAACCCGATACGAGTTGAAGGCTTGCTCGTCGTCGATGGAGACGAGTTGCAGGCACAGAAACCCCGTCGAGGGGCTGGTGGCAGCGAGTTCTTCGCGAGCTTCGCGAGCGCGCAGTGCGCGCCAACGTTCTGGAGCCCCTCCACGGAGCGTCCCCCTTCGGTAGCCCGGGGTGAGGGGGCAGACGCCCCCGCTACCCCGGCGTGCGCGGGGCGCTTCCTACAAGCCGTTTGCGCCTTATTTCGCCGCCCATGGGCCGTCGACGTTTCGCACCGGCCGCGCCGCTCGCGCGTCGCGGTCTTCCCAGCGTACCGCCACGTCTCGATCGCGCTTCCGCCGGACGCTCGCGCCGTCGAACGATCCCGGCGCACCCCTCGCGAACCGCGGCGCACCCTCCGAGAACCGCGGCGCACCCTCCGAGAACCGCGGCGCACCCTCCGAGAACCGCGGCGCAGCGGGCGAAAAGCCTCCGTCCCACCTGTGGCCTCGGAACGGAACGTCACCCTCGACCGTCGTACGATCCCGTGGGAATGTACCGCCCCCCCATGAGGTTCCACCTCCGATCGCGCGTGCGGGGCCGCATGGTCCGCGCGGGCCTCGTGGCGCTCCTAGCGGCCCTCGTGCTCATGCCCTCGCTCGCGCCCGCCACCGTTGAAGAGCAGCGCGCGCGCCTTCCCCCGGCCGCCACCTGCAACGACCCCGTCGAGGGCGTCTGGATGAGCCATCGGTACCATCCCCGCTTTCACGACTGGTACATCTTCACGCTCGAGATCCACCGCGCGGCGCAGGGCTCCACCGAGCTCACCGGGCAGATCCAGTCGCACTCGTGGGAGGGCTCGGCGCGCGACGAGATGCCGCCTCCCTGCCGCGCGGGCCTCGACCACTGGACCGTGCGCATGACCGCGCGAGGCACCGCCCGCCCCGACGGACGCATCGAGTTCGGCGGCACCGCGTGGGCCCTCGAACAGCTCTTCTGCGGCCACGCACCCCGGCGCGGCGAGTACTACCTCGACCAGTTCTCGGGCACGATCGACCGCGAGATCCAGGAGTTCCAGAGCGTGAACAACGACGGAGGACGCTCCATCAACGACCCCACCGTGTTCCGCCGCGTGCGGTGCTTCGAAACGCCGCCGGTGCCCCACGCCGCGGTGTCGCCTCCGTCGTTTCAGCCCCCCGGCCACGCCGCCGGCTGCGCGAGGCTGTAGATGTCGCGACTGCGAAACGCCCTCACGCGCGCCCGCGCCCTGGGACGCACCGCGCTCGACCTCTTCCCCTTCACCCCGCTGGGGCTGCTGGTGCTCGGGGGCTCGGCCCTCGCGCTCTTCTCGTACGGCATCCGTCGCATCGACCTCGTGCTGCTGGTGATGGGCGTGGTGGGCCTCGCGCTCGGCGTCCTCGCGCTGCTCGTCGTGGCCGGTACCGCCGTCGGCGTGTGGCTCTCGCTGCGCAAGCGCTCGGGCGGAGAGACCCTGCGCCTCGAGTGCGGCTACGCCACCCGCACGGGCTTCTCCGTTTCGAACCTCTGGTACGTGCCCTTCGTGAAGGTGCGCTGGGAGTGGGTCACGCCCGAAGCGAAGGTCACGCTCGTTCCCCTTCGCAGAAGGCTCCACGAGGAGATCACCCCCGGCCGCAGGGGCATCTACGAGTCGATCGTGCGGCGCGTCGAGGTGGGCGACGCCTTCGGCCTCACGCGCATCGCCTTCAAGTGCACCGAGCATCGCGCGCTGCGCCTCGCGCCCTCGGTGGGCTCGCTCAAGCAGATGCACGTGGTGAGGTCGATCGCGGGCGGAGACAACGTCTCGCACCCCGCCGGGCCCCCCGAGGGAGAGCGCGCCGACATGCGCCACTACGCCCCCGGAGACCCCATCAAATACGTGCTGTGGAAGGTGTACGCCCGCTCCCGCGTGCTGGTCGTTCGCACGCCCGAGAGGGCCATCAGCCCCGTGCGACAGACCGTCGCCTACCTCGTCGCGGGCGACGCCGACGAGCCCGCCGCGGGCGCCGCGCGCGTGGCCGTCGACAGCGGCGCGCTCGGCGCCGAGTGGGTGCTCGGCGCCGACGGCAATGATGGGTACGCGCGGTCCGTTCCGCAGGCGATGGAGGTGCTCGCGAAGTCGGCGCACACCTCCCCCGAGCAGCAGGGCGCGGGCCTCGGGCGCTTTCTCAACGCCGCCACGCCCGGTGGATCGGTGGGACGCGCGGTGGTGTTCGTGCCCGCGACGCCGGGGCCGTGGCTCGACCGCGTGCTCGCCGCGGTGCGCTCGCGCTCGGTGCCCAATCAAGCCGTCTCGCCCGTGGAGTTCGTGGTGTGCGCCGACGGCATCTCGCGTCGCCCGAAGCCCACCCTCTTCGCGCGCCTCGCGCTCAAGCCCGACGGCGAGGGCGACGGCCGCGGCCCCGTGCACGCCGCCGAGCTCGCGAAGGTCGTCGGCGCCCTGAGCTCCGCGCGCTCGCGCGTGCTCATCGTCGACCGCGCCGCGGGCAGGGTCTACGCAGAGGGCCATCAGCGCGCCCTGGAGGCGTCACCTTCATGATCCGCAAGATCCTCTCGGGCTGGCGCCACCCCGTGCGCCTCGTCGCCATGGCGATGGCCGCGCTCTCGCTCGCGTGGGGCGTCGCGCTCACCGAAGGGCTCGTGGCCGCCATGGCGGGCGCGGCGCTCGGCGTGGTGGCGGGCGAGCTCCTCGGCCGCTCTCGCCTGCGCTCGGGCGTGGTGCTCGGCGGCCTGTGGCTCTTCGTGCTCGCCTCGTGGAAGCTCGGCGCCTGGGCCCTCACCACCGAGTGGCTCGCCGAGTGGGTGGGGCCGGGCAACGCGCTCGCGAGCGTCGGGGTGGTGCGCTTCGGCACGCTCGCCTTCACGCTCACCGCGGCGCTGCGCTCGCTGGCCGTGCGCCGCCCCGCGGCCCTCGCGCTGGAGCTCGGCTTCATCGCCATCGCCGTCACGAGCGTGTTCGCGTCGCACCGCGACGGCGTCATCGCGCGCCCCCTGTGGCTCTCGGACTGGGCGTGGCAGCAGGGCATCGACCCCGCGCAGGTCTTTCTCGTCATCGGCGCCGCGTCGGTGGGCCTGCTGGCCGTGCTGCTCGTGGCCGAGACCCGCAGCGGACGCGCGATCTCGTCGCTCGCCTCGCTCGCGGGCCTCGCGCTGCTCGCCGTGATGTTCATCAACGTCGTGGGCGCGCCCACGCCGCACCCCGAGAGCGTGCTGGGCCTGACCGACGCGGGCCAGGGCGAGCCCCCGCATCCCAACCGCAACGACGCGGGCCACCACGGCCCGCAGCCCAACGAGGGCGACGGCGGCAACGGAGACCGTCGCAACGAGGGCGACGGCGGCTCGTCGGGCAACGAC
>JBDHVF010000948.1:0-3455 GCA_039809605.1 Polyangiales bacterium
CTCGCGCGCCGCCCGCCGCTCGTGCCCGGCACCCTGCGCGTGCGCCCGCGCGGCGCGTGGGTCGAGCCCGACGACGCGCGCATCCGCGGGCCCGTCATGGTCGACGACGCGGGCGGCGCCGCCGACGGAGACGCCGTGGTGTGCGAGGTCACTCGCTGGCCCGAGCACGCGGCCGAGACGCCCGCGGGGCGCGTGCGCGAGGTCCTCGGGGCGCCCGGCGAGCTCGACGTCGAGGTGCGCAAGGTGCTCATCCGCGAGGGCGTCGAAGAGACCTTCTCCGACGAGGTGCGCGCCGAGGCGTCGCGCCTGCCGCACGACCCCACCCACGAAGACATCGCCGGCCGCGTCGACCTGCGAGGGGTGGCCCTGGTCACCATCGACCCCGACGACGCGCGCGACCACGACGACGCGGTGCACGTCGTACGGCGCGACGACGGCGGGTACACGGCCACCGTCGCCATCGCCGACGTGTCGTACTACGTGCGGCCCGGCACCGCGCTCGACGCCTCGGCGCTCGCGCGCGGCACGAGCATCTACCTGCCCGACCGCGCCGTGCCGATGCTCCCGCGCGAGCTGTCGAGCAACCTCGCGTCGCTGCTCACCGACCGCGACCGGCTCGTGCTCGCCACGGTGGTCGAGCTCGCGCCCGACGGGTCCGTCGAGTCGTCGAGGCTCGTCGAGGGCGTGATGCGCTCGCGCGCGCGGCTCACGTACACCCAGGTCGCCTGCGCGCTCGGGTGGACCGAGACGCCGCCCGAGGGCCACGGCGTGCCCGACGCGCTGCGCGCCGACCTCGAGATCGCCGCCGACCTCTCGGGCCTCCTGCGACGGCGACGGCTCAAGCGCGGCGCGCTCGACCTCGACCTGCCCGAGCCCCGCGTGCGCATGGAGGACGACGGCCGCACGCCCTTTCACGTCTACCAGTCTCGCAAAGACCCCGGCGTGCGCCGCGCCTACAACCTCATCGAGGAGCTCATGCTCCTCGCCAACGAGGCCGTCGCCGCGCTCTGCGTCACGAAGAACATCCCCGCGATCTACCGCGTGCACGGCAGGCCCGACGAGGAGCTGCTCTCGCGCTTCGCCGCCGTCGCCACCCTCTACGGCCACAAGCTCGACGTCGAGGCCGGGCGCGTGCCGCGCAAGCTCGCGGCCCTGCTGCGCAAGGTCGAGGGCAGGCCCGAGGCGCGCATCCTGGGGATGATGCTCCTGCGCGCGCTGCCGCAGGCGCGCTACGCGGCGGTGAACACCGGGCACTTCGGGCTCGCGTCGGAGGCGTACCTGCACTTCACCTCGCCCATCCGGCGGTACCCCGACCTCGTGGTGCACCGCGTGGTGCGCGCCGTCGCCCGCGGAGAGGAGCCCGAGCGCACCGACGCCGCCCTCGTGGCCGCCGCGCGCGCCGCGGCCGAGTCGTCGCGCCTCGAGCGCAGGGCCATGGACGTCGAGCGCGAGGTGCTCGACCTCTACCGCTGCGCCGTCGCGCGCAAGCACGTGGGCGAGATCCACGCGGCCACCGTCACGGGCGTCACCCCGTCGGGGCCCTTCGTCGACATCGAAGACCCCTTCCTCTCGGGCATGCTGCGCTTCGGCCCCGGCGGAGAGGGCGGCAGCGAGTGGCAGGTCGACGAGCTCGGCATCTCGTGCACGCACGCCGTCACGGGCGCCACGTACTCGCTCGGCGACGCGGTGACGGTCGAGATCGCCGACGTGGCCATGGCGCGGCGCATGGTGTACTTCAGGCTCCCCCACGAGGAGCGAGAGCGACTGCGCCACGCCCGCCGCGCGAAGCCGAAGGCGAAGCCCGCTCGCAAGGGGCGGGCGTCGTCGGCGAGGGGGCGCAGGCGGTGACGGCGCCCGCTCAACGGCCGCGCGGCGCCGCGCTCGTCGCGATGCTGGCGCTCACCGCGGCGTGCCCGAAGAAGAAGGCCCCGCCGGTGCTCTTTCACAGCGACGCGCACGCGCCGCCCGCGCGCCCCGAGCTCGACGCCGCGGCCGACGGGCCCGCGCCCGACGTCGCGCGCTTCGACGTCGTGCAGGGCACCTCGGTGGGCGGCGACGGCGCCTCGCTCGCGGTCGACGGCGCCACGCTCACGGCCGCCGCGGGCGAGCGCTTCACCCAGTGGCTCCGCGTCGACCTCGACGGAGACGGCCAGGCCGCCGACGTCGTCGCCGCGCGCGCGGGCGTCGACCAGACCGCGCGCGCACCCATGGTGTTCCGCAGGGTGGGCGCGGGCTTCGAACCCGTCGCGCTCCCCAACGCAGACCCGAGCGACGCGCGCTGCTTCGAAGCGACCCTGCGGCAGACCTCGCCGCGCTCGGTGGTCGTCTCGTGGCGCTGCCCCGCGCCCGCGCTCGCCCCGCCCGACGGGGCCGCGATCGAGGAGCAGCTCCTCGTCGGGCTGTCGGCCACGCCCTCGGCGCGCGAGCGCGCGTCGCTGCTCGCGGGCGCCCTGCCCGACACGGCGCTCGAGCTGCGCCTCGAAGGCGCGGACCTCGATGGCGACGGGCGCGACGAGGTCGTCGTGGGCCTCGCCGCGGGGCGCCCGAACCTGCCCCCGAGGGCGTCGGCGCGCGTGGTGTTCTTCGAACGCGCCGGGGCGCTCGCGCGCGACACGTCGGAGCCCGCCACCTCGCTCCAGGCCAACGCGTCGACCGCGCGCAGGGAGCTCTCGACGGGGCGCGCGGGCGCGGCCGCGGCGCTCGCGACGCTCGACGACTACCTGCGCCTCCGGCGGGCGTTCTGCGTCGAGAGCAGCCTCGCGCGCGTGAGGTTCCGCGGCGCCACGGGCTTCGATTGCACGGGGGCGCCGCCCGCGCCGGCCGCCGAGCTCTACGCGCGCACGCTGGTGAACCTCGGCGAGACGCCCGCGGCCGAGGCGCAGCTCGTGGCCGAGACCGCGACGGACTTCGGCGTGGTCACCGGCGAGCGCGTGATGAGCGACATCGAGCGCGCGTCGCTGGTCGACCGCGCCGTCGCCGCGCGCCTCGGGCCCCTCGCGGGCGCCTCGCTCGACGCCCTCGCGCCCGCGCGCACGGGCGCCCTGGTGTTCAACCGCGCGACGTCGCCCACGACCCTCTCGCTCCGCGGCCCCGCGGGCGGCTCGGTCGACCTCGCGACGCTCACGTTCACGCCGGGCGCGCCGGGCGCGGTGACCGACCTCCTCGCGCGCTCGCCCGACGGCGCCACGCGCGCGACGGGCTTCGTCGACACCTGCGAGGGCGTCGCCGTCGTCACGTGCCCCGCGGCCGACGAGGCGTGCCTCGACGCGCCCGTGACCGAGTCGGTGACCGCGCTGCCGCCGGGCGCCTCGCGCGTGGCGCTGCCCGCGCTGCCCCCGTTCGCGTTCTCGCAGCGCTGCGCGCGCGAGCCCGCGGCGGTGCACGGCGTCTCGCCGCGGCGGGCGAGGGTGATGGGCTGGGGGCGCGACGGGCTCGTGGTCTCGGTGGGCGCGATG
>JBDHVF010000949.1:0-3454 GCA_039809605.1 Polyangiales bacterium
GCGGCTTGACGCCGGGTTTGAGCAACCCCAACGCCCGCATCACCCGCGCGGACGCGCAACCCCAACGCCCGCATCCCCCGCGCGGATGCGCAACCCCAACGCCCGCATCCCCCGCGCGGATGCGCAACCCCAACGCCCGCATCCCCCGCGCGGATGCGCGATCCCTCACGCCCGCATCCCCCGCGCGGATGCGCGATCCCTCACGCCCGCATTCCACGCGCGGATGGTCGCCCCCGACGCCTCACAGCGCGCGCAGCCGGCGCACCGTGTCTTCGAACGAGCACCCGGCGCCCGCAGGCTGCGCGAGGAACGCCTCGATCGCCTCGCGCTTCGAGAGCGCCTCGTCGAGCGCGCGGTCGCGCCCCGGCGTGTACGCGCCCATGGCCACGAGGTCGCGGCCCGCCTCGAGCGCCGAGACCCACGCGCGCAGCCGCGCGGCCGCGGCGCGGTGCTCCTCGGTCACGAGCGCGTCCATCACGCGCGAGAGCGAGCGCGTGACGTCGACCGCGGGCCAGCGCCCCCGCGCGCCGATCGCGCGGTCGAGCACCACGTGGCCGTCGAGCAGGCCGCGCACCTCGTCGGCGATCGGGTCGTCGAGGTCGCCGCCCTCGACCAGCACCGTGAAGAGCGCCGTGATCGCGCCGCGCTCGCCCGCCCCCGCGCGCTCCACCAGCCGCGGCAGCATCGCGAACACGCTCGGCGGAAACCCCCTGCGCACCGAGGGCTCGCCCGCCGCCAGCCCCACCTCGCGCTGCGCCCGCGCCACGCGCGTCAGCGAGTCGACCAGCAGCAGCACGCGCGCCCCGCGGTCGCGAAAGAACTCCGCCACGCTCAGCGCCACGCCCGCCGCCCGCACGCGCAAGACCGGCGCCTCGTCGCTCGTCGCCACCACCACGCACGCGCGCCGCCGCGACGCCTCGTCGAGCGCCCCGTCGAGAAAGTCCCTCACCTCGCGGCCGCGCTCGCCCACCAGCGCGATCACCACCGCGTCGGCCTTCGCGCCACGGGCGACCTCGGCCAGCAGCGAGGTCTTGCCCGCGCCCGCCCCCGCGAAGAGACCCACCCGCTGCCCCGCGCCCACCGTCGCCACCGCGTCGATCGCGCGCACCCCGAGCGGAAGCGCCTCGCCCACCCGCTGCCGCGAGAGCGGAGCCGGGGGCGCGCGGTCGACCTCCCAGCGCACCGTCTCCCCCGCGAGCGGGCCGAGGCCGTCGCACGGGGCGCCGAGCGGGCCGAGCACGCGGCCGAGCACCCCCTCGCCGCAGGCGAACGACGCGCGTCCCCCGGTGAGACGCACCGGGTCGTCGAGGCCGACGCCCGCCACGTCGCCGAGGGGCATGAGCACCGCGAGGGCGTCGTCGAAGCCCACCACCTCGGCCCCGAGCGCGCCGCCGGGGCGGTCGATGGTGACCAGGTCTCCCACGCGGGCCCCCACCACCGTGGCCCGCACGGTGAAGCCCCGCACCGACACCACGCGGCCCTCGGCCGGGCCGACGCCCCCCGCGTCGACGCCCGCGCGCAGCCGCCGGCGGAGCGTGTCGAGATCGATCGCCACGGCCGCGGACGCTACCACGCGCGAGACTGTGATAGCGTCCCACGCCCCGTGGGTGACCCCGACCCGATTGGCGCCGCTCCCTCCCCGGAGTTCGCGACGCACGACCTTCTGTTGCGCGGCATCCGCGTGCGCTACCACGAGGCGGGCGACGGAGAGGCGCTGGTGCTGGTGCACGGCCTCTTCACCGACCACCGCGTGTGGATGCCCGCCGCGTCGCGCCTCGCGTCGCGCTTCAGGGTGATCGTGCCCGACCTGCCCGGCGCGGGCGCGAGCGAGAAGCCCACGCGCTACGCCTTCACCCGCGACGCGCTCGCCGACACGCTCTGCGACCTGCTCGCGGGCGTCGGCGCGCCGCGCGCCCACGTCGCCGGCCTCGACCTCGGCGGCCTCGTCGCCCTCACGCTCGCGGCCGACCGGCCCGAGTTCGTCGACCGACTCGTGCTGGTGAGCACCGTGGCCGTCGAGGCGCCGCAGCCCTTTCGCACGCGACTCGCCGTCGTGCCCGTGCTCGGGCCCTTCGTGTTCAAGCAGGTGTACGGGCGCTCGGTGCTGCACGGACACTTCCGCGGCGACGTCTTCGCGCCGGGCTACCGCTTCGACCCATCGCTCCTCGACGCGTGGAGCGAGACCTTCGACCTGCCCGAAGCGCGAGAGTGCCAGTGGCGCATGCTCACGCGCGCGCAGGCCGACGTGTCGGCGCTCGGCCCGCGGCTCCCCAAGGTGCGCGCGCCCGCGCTGGTGCTCTGGGGAGACCGCGCCCCCCGCGTGCCCATCACCGTCGGCCAGCGGCTCGCCCACGAGCTGCGCGGAGGGCGCCTCGAGATCGTCCCCGGCGCGGGCCACGCCCCTCCCCTCGAACAGCCCGAGGCCACCGCCGACGCGGTGCTCCGCCACCTCGCGATTCCCCTTTCGCGGCCCGGCGATCGCGGCGTAGAAGAACCCCACGATGGACCTCGTGGACCCGCGCGCGGTCGCCCGCTTTCGACGTAACCGCGGCGCCCTCGCGGGGCTCGTGATCGTGCTCGTGGCGGTGGTCCTCTCGACGCTCGCGCCGCTGCTCGCCCCCCACGACCCCGACACCCCGTTCAAGTCGCGCACCCTCACCTCGCAGGGCGTCCCCATCGGGCCGTCGAGAGACTTCCCCCTCGGCGCCGACGCCGTGGGCCGCTGCGAGCTCTCGAGACTTCTCTACGGCGGGCGCGTCTCGCTCGTGGTGGCCTTCGCCGCCACGGCCATCGTGGTGGTGCTCGGCACCAGCGTGGGGCTCGTCGCGGGCTACTTCGGCCGCGTCACCGACGCCGTGCTCATGCGCATGGTCGACGCGCTCATGACCTTCCCGTTCATGCTCACGGTGATGGCGCTCAACCGCATCGTGCGCAGGCCCGGACTGTGGGTGGTGTTCGTGGTGCTCGGCGCCCTCTCCTGGCTCTCGCTCTCGCGCCAGGTGCGCGCCAAGACCCTGCAATTGAAGGAGCAGGAGTTCGTCCTCGCCGCGCGCGCGCTCGGCGCGTCGCCCGCGAGGATCATCCTCCGTCATGTGCTGCCCAACCTCGCCACGCTGGTGATCGTGATCTCGACCTCGGTGGTGGCGCAGATGATCATCGCCGAGAGCGCGCTCTCGATGCTCGGCGTCGGCGTCGTGCCCCCGACGGCCTCGTGGGGCTCGATGCTCCAAGAGAGCGAGTCGCTCACGCGCGCGGTGCCGCGGCTCACGCTCGCGCCGGGCGCGGCGATCCTGCTCACGGTGGTGGGCTTCAACCTCCTCGGCGAGGGGCTGCGCGATGCGTTCGACCCCAGGGGGTAGCGCCCTCCCCCCGACCCCCTCCCGCGAATGCGGGAGGGGGTGCCTCGGAGTAGCCTGCATACCCTCACCCCCAACCCCTCTCCCGCGCCCTCGCG
>JBDHVF010000950.1:0-3453 GCA_039809605.1 Polyangiales bacterium
GTGACCCGCGACCTCTCGTACATCGCGCTGCGCCACGCGCAGACCGCCGAGGCCCACGGCGAGACCCTGCGCGCCGAGGAGGACCGCCAGCGCGTCGAGCGCGAGCACATGCGCCAGACCCACCAGGAGCTCGCGCAGACCCGGAGCGCGCTCGAGCAGGCGCAGCAGGCGCAGACGATGACCGCGCAGCAGCTCGCCGCCGAGCGCCAGGCGCGCGCCGAGGCCGAGCGCCGGGCCCAGGCCGCCCTCGCGAGCCTCAACCAGGTCGCGCGCGTGCGCGAGGAGCAGCGCGGCACCGTCATCACCCTCTCGGGCGAGGTGCTCTTCGCGCCCGGCCAGGCGACGCTGCTGCCCATCGCGCAGCAGCGCCTCGACCAGGTCGCCCAGGCCCTGCGCGACCAGGGCGCGCGCCACCTGCGCGTCGAGGGCTACACCGACGCGCGCGGCTCGGCGGCCGACAACCAGCAGCTCTCGCTCGCGCGCGCCGACGCCGTGCGCGCCTACCTCGTCACGCGCGGCATCTCCCCCGAGCAGATCGACGCCGTGGGCCTCGGGCCGAACAACCCCGTGGCCGACAACACCACCCCCGAGGGCCGCGCCAACAACCGCCGCGTCGAGATCGTCGTCGAGCCCGCCGGCGGCCGCGCCGTGGCCGCGACCGCGCCCCAGCGCTGACCCCCGCCCCCGCGCGAGACCCGAGCTTTGGCCCTTCTGCGCGTCGCGCGCTTCGGGATAGAGTCCCGCCGCCGCGACGTTCCGTCGGATTCGCCGCCTCACGGAGAGGCGCCGCGCGTCTCGACGACCGATGGAAGGGATGTTCCTCGATGGCTGGTGCTGCACCCACGGCCAGGCCCGCGCCGTTTCTCAAGCCCCTCGACCGCCTCGATCGCGGCGTGCTCCTCGCCGAGAGCGCGCTGAGCTTCGTCATCGTCGGCTTCATGCTCTTCGCCGCGGTCTCCGAGTCGAGCTCTCGCCTCGCGCTGAGCGCCACGCTGCGCGCGGGCGTGCTCTCGGTGCTCTGGGCGCTGGCCCTCGGCCTCAAGCTCTCGGGGCCCGCGGCCGCCGGGCGCCGCGCGTCGATGGAGCCCGGCGGCTACCGCGAGCCCGCCGAGGCGCCGCCCGAGGCCCCTCGCACGCTCGCGCAGGCCCTGCTCGTGCGCATGACGCACCGCGAGTTCGACCGCGCCGCCGCCACGCAGCGCGCGCTCGCGGCGGCCGTCCCCCTCTCGGTCGCGCTCGGCTTCGCCACCGAGCGGCTCATGGTCGCCGTCACGCCCCTCGCGGGCGACGTGCTGATCCACGGCACGATCTGGGCGGCCTTTCTCGGCGCGAGCTTCGCCACGCGCGGGCGCAAGCACCTCGCCATCGACGCGCTCTCGCGCCTCCTGCCCGACCGCGGGCGGCGCGCGCTCGTGGGCGTGTCGGCCACGCTCGGGGCGTTCGTGGCCTTCGCGCTCGCGTCGGGCATCTACGGCTCGCTCGTCGAGGCCGCGCACCAGGCCGACGAGACCACGCGGCAGAACCTCGCCAACCACATCACCAGCACGGTCGACCGCTCGTTCGAGTTCCAGTTCGTGATCCCCGTGGGCTTCACGTTCATCGGGCTGCGGCTCCTCCTGCACGCCTTTCACGAGTTCGTCGCGTCGTTCTCGGGCTTCAAGGCCGAGGAGCACGCGAAGCCCGCCGCGCACCCCGACCCCGTGGCCGCCGCCCACGAGGGCCCCACCGAAGACCCGCGCGAGCCGCCCGCCATCGACCGCGCGGGCTTCGCCGAGGTGGCCATCGCCCTCGCGGCCTTCGTGGGGCTGCTCGTGGTCACCGCGGGCACCACGGTGTTCAAGCCCGCGCTGCTGGTCTCCGCCGTCGCCGCCCTCTCGCTCGTCGTGCCGCTGGTGCTTCGCAAGCAGCTCGCGGGCACCTACGAGCCGCCCGCGCCCGAGCCCTACGTGCCCGTGAAGGGCACCCTCGCGCACTTCGTCGCCGCGACCGCGTGCGTGGCGGCCGTGCTCGCGGCGATGCGCTTCGGGCTCGCGCCGCGCGTGGGCCAGATCCCCCTCACCGCGGGCGTGGCGTTCTTCGCGGTGATGGCCCTCATCGGCGCGCCGCTCTTCAGCTTCCTCGGGGGCATGGGGCTCTTTCTGTTCGTGAAGTTCTTTCTCGCGAACCCCGCGCCCGACGGCGACCCGACGCACCACATCAACCTCATGGCCAACGCCGTCGAAGACGTGCTCGGCAACCACTTCGCGCGCATGAGCGTGCTCGCCACGATCCCGCTGTTCACCCTCGCGGGCTACATCATGAGCGAGTCGCAGATGCCCCGGCGGCTCGTGAGGGTCTCGCGCGCGCTCCTCGGGTGGATGCCCGGCGGCCTCGCGGTCGTGTGCGTCTTCGCGTCGGCCTTCTTCACCATCTTCTCGGGCGCGAGCGGCATCACCATCGTGGCCGTGGGCGGCCTGCTCGTGCCCGCGCTCCTCAAGGATCACTACCCCGAGAAGTTCTCGCTGGGGCTCGTGACCACCGGCGGCGCGCTCGGCATCACGGTGCCGCCGTGCCTGCCGCTCATCGTGTACGGCATCGTCGCGGGCCTTCAAGAGCCCGCGCCCGGCCAGGAGCGCCTGGAGCTGCAGAAGTTCCTCGTGGTGGGGCTCTTGCCGGGGCTCGTGGCCATCGGGCTGATGGTGCTCTACTGCATCGTGGTGGGCGCGGTCGCGAAGGTGCCGCGCTCGCGCTTCGACGCGAAGGAGGCCGGCGCCGCGCTCTGGGAGGCCAAGTGGGAGCTCATCCTCCCGGTGTTCCTGCTGGTGGGCCTGGTGAAGGGCATCTTCAACCCCTCGCAGGCCGCGGCCTTCACGGCCTTCTACGTCTTCTTCGTCGAGGTCTTCGTCTACCGCGACCTCACCATCTCGAAGGACCTGCCGCGCATCGTGCCCGAGTCGATGGTGCTCGTGGGCGCCATCTTCGTGAAGCTCTGCGCGGCCACGGTGCTCGTCGGCTACTTCGTGCAGGCCCAGATCGCCGACCGGCTCTTCGAGTGGCTCACCTGCGGCCCGCCCGCGATGGCGTACATGAACGCCCACGCCGACTCGATCGGCACGTGCCGCGAGGCCGTCGACGCGCTCGCGCGCGCGCACCAGAGCGCCGGCGGGCTCATCGACTCGAAGATCTCGTTCCTGCTCGCGCTCAACGTGTTCCTGCTCGTGATCGGGATGTTGATGGACATCTTCTCGGCGATCGTGGTCGTCGTGCCCCTGATCGCCGGCATCGCGCTGCACTTCAACATCAACCCGTACCACCTCGGCATCGTCTTTCTGATCAACCTCGAGATCGGCTACCTCATGCCCCCGATGGGGCTGAACCTCTTCATCGCGGGGTTCCGCTTCAACCGCCCGGTGCCCGACCTCTACCGCATGGTGCTGCCCTTCATCGGGCTCTTCGTCACGGCCCTGATGATCA
>JBDHVF010000951.1:0-3450 GCA_039809605.1 Polyangiales bacterium
CGCCGCCGCGCGTGATGACCGCCGACGGCGAGCGCGTCGCGGGCGCGTACGCCGCGCGCGCGCTGCCGCCCGGCGCGCTCGCGGGCCTCGCCGTGTCGTCCGGCGTGGTCGAGGGCCGCGCGCGCGTCGTCGCCAGCGTCGCCGACGCCGACCTCGCGGACGGCGACATCCTCGTCGCGCCGTTCACCGATCCGAGCTGGACGCCCGTGTTCGTGTCGATCGCGGGCCTCGTCACCGAGGCCGGCGGGTTGATGACGCACGGCGCGGTGATCGCGCGCGAGTACGGCCTGCCGGCGGTCGTCGGCGTGGTCGACGCCACGCGGCGCATCCGCGACGGCCAGCGCATCCGCGTGAACGGCACCGACGGCTACGTCGAGCTGCTCTAGACGACGATTACCCGCCTTCGGTACAGCCCGGAAGGAGACGCGAGTGCCGCGAGGAAGGGCCGCGAAGCAAGGCTTGCGGCCTTGCGAGCAGACCTGACGCCGCGGCGCGACGCGGATCTGCACCGGGGTGTACCGAAGCCGGGTGGGAGACGCTCTAAAACGCCCGCGCGGGCCGGGCGCCTCCCTCGCGCGCCATCGCGAGGTTCGGCACGCGCGCGTCCGCGGCGGCTACCAGGGCTCGATCGCGGCCGCCGACCGGCTGCCGATGGCGTCGGCCGACGAGCGCGAGCGCATCTCGTGGGCCGTCGAGAAGATCGCGTAGCCGCCGTCGCGCGCCACGACCCGGTAGCAGACCGAGCCGGGGAGCGTCGCACCCGCGAGGGTGACGGCGTAGCACGCCTCGCAGAACCACCCGTAGCTCCCCGCGCCGCCGTGGCCGCAGTCGCGGTAGACCTCGCGGCGCGCGACGACGCGGCCTCGACGCTCGTACGCCGCCCGCAGCGCCTCGGGCGAGACGCGCGCGCGGTACTCGGGCGCGGCGTAGCTCTGCAACGCCCCCGCGTAGTCGCCGCGGTCGACGGCGGCGAGGTAGGGCTCGAGCGTCTGGGCGCGCGCCGCGCCGAGGTCGACCGGGTTGCGCCGACGGGCCCAGAGGAGCGCTCCCCCCGCGGTGCCGAACACCGCCAGCGTGATCAAGCCGCCGAGCCAGTTGGGGAGCGCCGCGCGCCCGCCGGGTCCTCGTTCGCTCATCGCGCGCCGATCATCGCAGGAATGGTGCGCCGGCCCGCGCTTCGAAGCGGGCGCCGCGGCCAGCGCGGCGGGGTGACTCGGCCACCGAAGCGGTCTTCGACGAGCCCGCTCGGCGCGGGGTCGCCGGGCGCGCCTACGGCACCTGCGTGATGCGAGTGAGCGCCGGAGGCGAGGTCGGAGAGTGCGCCGCGAACCAGGCGCGCAGCGCGTCGAGGTCCATCGCGCCCGTGACGCGGTCGGTGCCCGCGGCGAACTCGGGCACCAGCGGGACGAGCGCTTCGTTGAAGGTCACGCGGTACGACGCCGCGAGGTCGAGCGGGCGGCCGTCGATCATCACGCCCGCGGGGTCGACGCGCGAGCCCACCGGCCGCGACGCGCTCCACGCGTAGGAGGTGCCCTGCGACACCTGCATCACGGATCGACCGGGCTGGAACTGACGCTCGAGCGCCGAGAGCAGCTGCGCGCCCGTGAGCGTCGCGGTCAGCAGCAGGTTGCCGAAGGGCTGCACGCCGTACGCCTCGCCGTAGGTGACCTGGCCGTCGGCGCTCTCCGCCCCGAAGCGCGCGTACCGCAGGTCGGCGCGGAGGCCGCCGTTGTGCTGAAACGCCACCACGGCGCCCGCGGCGCGCGTCGCCTCGAGCTGCGCGTCGGCCACCACCGACCCCAGCGTGGACTGACCGCCGGGGCTCGTCGCGCGGTTGAGGTCCGCGGTGATCGTGCCGATCACCTGGTTCTCCAGCGGCCCGGCGAGCGCCTCGTAGCGCGCCACGAGCGCCTCGAGGGAGGGGTCCGGCGGCACCGTGTTCCAGACCGGTCGGTTCACCGCGCGCGACGACCGCACGTCGCCCGTGGCGCGGTCGATCGCCAGGTCGATCACCGTGATCAGCCGGCCGTACGACCCCGCGGAGGTGACCAGCCGCCCGGCGATGCGGCAGATGTACGGCTGGTGGGTGTGCGCGCTGGCGATGACGTCCACGGCCGGGTCGAGCATGGCCGCGATGTCGACGATGGGGCCGGTGAGCCCGTCGCAGCCGTCGAAGGGCGAGCTGGTGGCCGAGACCTCGCCGCCCTGGTGCACCAGCACGACGATGGTCTCCGCGCCCGCGCGGCGAAGCTCGGGCACGAGGGCGTTGACCGTCGCCACCTCGCTCGCGAACGCCAGCCCGGCGACCCCCGCGGCGGGCACCACCGCGGGCGTGCCCTGGAGGGTCATGCCCACGACCGCGACGCGCACGCCCTCGACCTCGCGGATCGCGTAGCGCGGGAAGATCGTCGACATCGTCGCGGTCTCGGTGACGTTCGCGGCGAGGAACTGGAAGCGCGCGCCCGTGAACGGTGCGCCCCCGCGGCATCCGTCGACGGGGTGGCACCCGCCCGACTGCATGCGCCGCAGCTCGGCGAGGCCCTCGTCGAACTCGTGGTTGCCCACGCCGTTGAAGTCGAGCCCCATCGCGTTCATCGCCTCGATCGTCGGCTCGTCGTGAAAGAGCCCCGAGAGCAGCGGGCTCCCGCCGATGAGGTCTCCCGCGGAGACGAAGAGGGTGTTGCGGGCCTCGGCGCGGAGCGCGGCGACGTGGGCCGCGAGCAGGGGCGCTCCCCCCGAAGGGGTCACGCCGCCGTCCGCGAGCGTGACCGTCGCGGCCGGGCGCAGGTGGCCGTGCAGGTCGTTGATCGCCAGCACGCGCAGCGCGACGGCGCCGTCGTCCGCGTCGGCCGCGTCGAGCGCGATGTCACTGCGCGCGTCCGCGGGCGGGGTGATGTCGACCGCCGCGTCGCGCGCGCCACCGGCGGAGCTCGTGCAGCCGACGAGCATGACGAGCGAGACGAACGAGACGAGCGCAGCGATCGTGCGCGAGCGCGCGAGGCTCCCGGTGTCATGGCGTGCCTGAAGGGCAAGCCGAGCGTGTCGAAGCTTCACGGGTCTCCTCCATGACCGCGGCCGACCGTCCATCGGGCCTCCGCCGTCCCAGCCGTTCACGTACTACACGCAGACTCGAGGAGGAGTCAGCAAGCGAGCGCTCGCGAGGAGCGCACGGCGCGGTAGTGGCCAGGTTTGCGTCAAACCTCACCACTCGCTCGGCTCGAACCGTGCGTCTGGTCACGATGTGCCAGCGCTCGACTCGCCTGTTGCCCGGCGGGTTCACCGGGTGAGTTTCCGATCGTGCGCAGGCGTCATGGTCGTCCGAGGGCGTGTCCGTCGCCGCCCGGGGTACGCCGGAGTCCATGGGCTCGCTGGTGAGGCTGACCCCGGGCTACCGAACGCGGTCGCCGCGCCTTCGCGCGGCTGCACGTTGCTCTGGCGTGGCGGTGACGC
>JBDHVF010000952.1:0-3447 GCA_039809605.1 Polyangiales bacterium
TCTCTTTCGTGACGGGTCATGTGGTTTGAAGAGAGAGTGCGGCGGCGCCGGGAGGGCGTCGCGGTGACGGCGGTCAGAGCGCGTACGCGACGTTGATGTCGACCGTGGGCGAGAAGCGCGCGAAGCCCGGGAACGCAGCGGATCCTTCGAAGCTCGCGGTGTGGTACTGGCCGCCGAAGCCGAGCCCGAGGAGCCACCGCGCGCCGAGCCTCCACGTCCACCCGACGCTCAGGCCCGCGGCGAACGCAGCGCCCGTGAGCGTCTCGCCCCCTCGCGTGCCTCGCACGACGCCGCCCTGCGCGAAGGGCGAGACCCACAGGCCCGCGGGCGCGCCGCCGAGCGGGAAGACGAACACCCGAGCGCGCGCGACGAAGCCCGCGACGTCCCCCGGCGGGTCGTGCTCCTCGCCGAGGCCCAGCACGTTGAGGTTGACGTTCCAGGGCACGTAGAGCCCGGCGCTCGCCTGCGCGGCGAGGTAGCAGCCGAGCGTGCGCTGGTAGCCGACGTTCACCACGTGCATGCCCAGGTCGGCGACGAGCGCGTTCGGCCGCTCGCCGCACGACGGCTGCGCCTGCGCGCTCGGGGCCGCCAGCAACGCCGCGGCGAGAGGGGAGAGGAAGCGCTTCATGGGAGGGCGCGACCGTACATCAGGCGCGCGCGGTGGCGGTACACTCGCGCGCCCCATGCGCCGCACGCTCGCCCTCGCGCTGCTCTCGCTGTCGTGCGAGCGCGCCGATCCCCCCGCCGACGCTCCGCCCGGCGACGCCGCGGCCGACGAGGGCCCCGCGCTCGTCGCGCCGCCCGACACGCGGGCGCCCTGCGCCTCGCGCAACCCGCTGCGCAACGCGTACTTCGGCGACCTGCACGTGCACACGCGGCTCTCGTTCGACGCCATCACCTACGACGTGCGCGGCGGCCCCTCCGACGCGTACGCCTTCGCGCGCGGCGAGGAGGTGGGGCTCCCCCCCTACGGCCCCGACGGCGCGCCCTCGCGCCGCCTGCGCCTCGCGCGACCGCTCGACTTCGCCGCCGTCACCGACCACAGCGAGTACCTGGCCGAGACCGAGCTCTGCCACGACCCGTCGTCGCTCGCGTACGGCTCCGACACGTGCGCGCGCTACCGCGACGCGACCTCGCTCGTCACGCCCCTGAGCCTCGGGCTCTCGGGCTTCGGGCCGCGCCCCGAGGTGTGCGACGGCCGCGACCCGGCGCTCTGCGCGCGCACCTTCGACCGCGTGTGGGGCGGGGTGCAAGCGGCCGCCGAGGCCGCGTACGACCGCACCGCAGCGTGCCGCTTCACCACCTTCGTCGCCTACGAGTGGTCGGGCTCGCCCGGCGGCAACAACGCGCACCGCAACGTCATCTTTCGCAACCGCACGGTGCCGCGCTCGCCCGCGACCTACTACGACACCCGCACGCCCGAGGGGCTCTGGCGCTGGCTCCGCGCGACGTGCCTCGACGCGGGCGCCGGGTGCGACGCGCTGGCGATCCCCCACAACTCGAACCTCGGCGGCGGACGGATGTTCGTCGCCACGGGCGAGGGCGGCGCCGCGTACACCCGCGACGAGGCGGCGCTGCGGGCGCGCGTCGAGCCCCTCGTCGAGGTCTACCAGCACAAGGGCTCGTCGGAGTGCCTCGCGGGCGCGCGCGACCCGCTCTCGGGCGAGGACGAGCGCTGCGGCTTCGAACGGCTCACCACCGCGCCGTGCCGCGGCGGCGCCGACGACCCGCCGTCGTGCACGCCCGTGTGCGGCCCCAACCCCGTGGGCGCGTTCACGGGCTCGTGCGCGCACCCGAGGGACTTCGTGCGCGCCGCGCTTCGCACCGGGCTCTCGGAGTGGGCGCGCACCGGCGTCGACCCGTTTCACCTCGGGATCGTCGCGAGCACCGACACGCACGCGGCCATCCCCGGCGCCGTCGACGAGGGGAGCTGGCCCGGGCACACCGGCAACGCCGACGCCGACCCCGCGCGACGCCTCACGCCCGCGGTGCGGGGCGAGACGCAGGTCTCGGTGGTCACCGCGTCGCCCGGGGGCCTCGCGGTCGTGTGGGCCGAGGAGAACTCCCGCGACGCGCTCTTCGAAGCGCTGCGCCGCCGCGAGACCTACGGCACGAGCGGCCCGCGCCTCGTCGTGCGATTCTTCGGCGGCTGGGGCCTCGCGCAGGACCTCTGCGCGCGCCCCGACATGGTCGCCGCGGCCTACCGCGACGGCGTGCCCATGGGCAGCGACCTGCGCGCGCGCCCCGAGGGAGCCGCCGCGCCCGCCTTCACGCTCGCGGCCATGCGCGACGCGACGGGCGCGCCCCTCGAACGCTTGCAGGTCGTGAAGGCCTGGCTCGACGCGTCGGGCGACACGCGCGAGCGCGTCTACGACCTCGCCGTCGCGGGCGAGGGGGCCTCGGTCGACCTCGCCACGTGCACGCCCCGCGGGGCGGGCGCCGACACGCTCTGCGAGACGTGGACCGACCCCGACTTCGACCCCACGCGACCCGCGCTCTGGTACGCGCGCGTGCTCGAGAACCCCACGTGCCGGTGGAGCCGGCGGCTCTGCAACGAGCTCCGGGTCGACTGCGCCACGCTCGCGCCGGCGAGCCCGCTGCGCGCGTGCTGCGACGGCAGCGTGCCCGACGTGGTGCAGGAGCGCGCGTGGACGTCGCCCATCTGGTACCTGCCTCCGCGCTGAGCCTGCGCGGCGGTCACTTCACGCGCAGGACCACCAGCGCGACGCCCGCGCCCGCGGCGCGGCACGGGGCGAGGCCCGCCTCGCAGACCTCCCGCACGGGCGCGTCGGGCCGCTGCGCGAGGAGGGCCGCCAGCGAGCCGATGGAGCGCATGCCGAAGGCGTCGCGGCTGCCCATCACGTAGAGGTCGCCGGGCACCAGGCGCTCGGTCGCGACGGCCATGCCCCCGCGCGTGAGACCCGGCGAGCGCTGCGAGGCGCCGAGCAGGCGCTTGGGCTCCCCGCCGCGCGCGCGGTAGACCCGCATGCCCGACGAGACCGTCACGAGCGCCACGTCGCCCGCGGCCACGAAGGCCGCGAACTGCGCGTCGATCGGGAGCGAGGGCTCCACGAGCACGCCCTGCAGCCGGGTGATGGCCTGCGCCGCGGCGCCGAGCGCGCGCTGCAGGCCGGGCTCGCCGCCGCGCCCGTCGCCCAGGGCCGTTTCGAAGGTCGAGCCCACCGCGTCGGTGACCATGCGCCAGAGGCGCGGAGGCGTCAGCGGAGAGGTGACGCACCACGACCGCGCGTCGGCGCAGGCGCGGCTCACGTCGCGGTCGATGTGCGCGGTGCGAACGCGCGCGGGCGCGGTGCCGAGGGCAGCGTCGAGGGAGAGCACGGCGGGACGATAGTGCGACGTCAGCGGTCCCGTCGACGCTCGTCGTCGAGCATGCGCGCGGCGCGCAGGAGCTTCGGGTCGATCTCGTCGTCGTCGCGCAGCGAGCGC
>JBDHVF010000953.1:0-3446 GCA_039809605.1 Polyangiales bacterium
GCGCCGTGACTCGCAAACCCACCGCCTACTGGGACTACATCAAGGTCGAGGAGCTCCTCTCGCTCCAGGGGGGCCTGGTCAACGACGACCGCGCGCTCTCGAACGACGAGGTGCTGTTCATCACCATCCACCAGGTCGAGGAGCTGTGGTTCCGCCTGGTGGTGCGCGAGCTGGTCGCGGCGCGCGACCTCTTCGTGCAGGTGCCCGTGCCCGAGCAGTCGCTCGCGGCGGCGGTGCGCGGCATCGAGCGCATGACGGCGATCATCCGCTTCGCGGGCGAGCACTTCGCGCTCATGGAGACCATGACCACGCGCGACTACCTCTCCTTTCGCGACAAGCTCAGCCCCGCGAGCGGCTTCCAGTCGGCGCAGCTCCGCGAGGTCGAGATCCTCGCGGGGCTCTCCGACGCCGAGCGCATCCCGCTCGGCCACGAGAAGAGCTACATGCAGATGCTCCGCGACCACGACGGCGGCCCGTCGAGCGCCTCGCGCCGCGTCGAGGCGCGCCTCGCCGACACGCCCACGCTGCGCGACGCCGTCGCGGCCTGGCTCTACCGCACGCCGATCCAGGGCTCGACGCCCGACCGGCCCGGCGACGCCGAGCGCGTGCGCGCCTTCCTCGACGCCTACTGCGACGCCCACGCCGCGAGCGCCCGCGCGGCCCTCGCCCTCGCGCGAGAGACCTCGCTCAGCGAGGCCGACGACGCGCGCCTCCAGGCCCGCTACGACAAGGAGATCGCGAGCGCGCGCGCCTTTCTCTTCGGCGAAGACGCGCCCGAGGCCGAGCGCGCGCGGACCTCGCGCGTGCGCGCGGCGCTGGTCTTCATCGAGAGCTACCGCGAGCTGCCGCTGCTCGCGTGGCCGCGCGCCGTCGTCGACGGGCTCGTGGCCTTCGAGCAGGCCTTCGTGCTCTTTCGCCAGCGGCACGCGCGCATGGTCGAGCGCGTCATCGGCCGCCGCACGGGCACCGGCGGCTCGGCGGGCGTCGACTACCTCGATCAGACCGCGCTCCGCTACCGCATCTTCCGCGACGTGTGGGCCGTGCGCACGCTCCTCGTGCAGGCGAGCGCCCTCCCCCCCGTCGAGAACGCGGCCTACTACGACTTCGCCGGCGCCGTCGCGCGCTAGGCTCACCCCCTCACGGAGACCTCGATGCGCGTCGTGTGCCTCGGCGGCGGCCCCGCGGGCCTGTACCTCTCGATCCTCTTGAAGAAGGCCAGGGCCGACTGGGAGGTGACGGTCGTCGAGCGCAACCGCCCCGACGACACCTTCGGCTGGGGGGTGGTCTTCTCCGACAAGACCATGAGCGCGTTTCGCGACGCCGACGCCCAGGTGGTCGACGAGATCGAGCGCTCGTTTCGCCACTGGGACGACATCGACGTCTTCTTCAAGGGCCGCAAGATCACCTCCGGGGGCCACGGGTTCTGCGGCATCGCGCGCAGAAAGCTCCTCGAGATCTTTCAGCGCCGCGCCGCGGGGCTCGGCGTCGAGATGCGCTTCGAGACCGAGGTGCGCTCGCCCGACGACTACGCGGGCGAGTACGACCTCGTGGTGGGCGCCGACGGGGTTCACTCGGTCACCCGCGCGCGCTACGAGTCGCACTTCAACCCCCGCGTCGACGCGCGCAGGTGCCGCTTCATCTGGCTCGGCACCCGCAAGCGCCTCGACGCCTTCACCTTCGCGTTCAAAGAGACGCCGTGGGGCTGGTTCAACCTCCACGCGTACCGCTTCGACGACGAGTGGTCGACCTTCA
This sequence comes from Polyangiales bacterium, assembly GCA_039809605.1. GTDB lineage: Bacteria > Myxococcota_A > Polyangia > Polyangiales > CAISKJ01. The sequence continues at coordinate 1,753 of JBDHVF010000953.1, forward strand.
TCGTCGAGACGCCCGAGGAGACCTGGCGCAAGGCCGGCATCGACAAGATGGAGCCCGCCGAGTCGATCGCCCTGTGCGAGCGCCTCTTCGCCGACCTGCTCGACGGCCACGCGCTCGTCTCGAACGCGCGGCACCTGCGCGGCTCGGCGGCGTGGCTGCGCTTCAACCGCGTGCTCTGCGAGCGGTGGTTCAAGGACAACATCGTGCTCATCGGCGACGCCGCCCACACCGCGCACTTCTCCATCGGCTCGGGCACCAGGCTCGCGATGGAGGACGCCATCTCGCTCGCGCGCGTGCTCACGAGCACCGACGGCGACGTGCCCGCGCGGCTGGCGCGCTACCAGGCCGAGCGCGAGGTCGAGGCGCTCAAGCTCCAGAGCGCCGCGCGCAACCGCATGACGTGGTTCGAAGACATCGAGCGCTACGTGTCGCTCGAGCCCGAGCAGTTCGTCTTCTCGCTGCTCACGGGCAGCCAGCGCGTCGGGCACGCCAACCTGCGCCTGCGCGACCGGGCCTACGTCGAGCGCTTCGACCGCTGGTTCGCCGAGCGCGCGGGCCTCGCCGCCGAGCCCGTGCCGCCGATGTTCACGCCCTACACCCTGCGCGGGCTCACGCTCGCGAACCGCGTGGCCGTGTCGCCGATGTGCATGTACTCCGCGGTCGAGGGGGTGCCGGGCGACTTTCACCTCGTGCACTACGGCAGCCGCGGCACCGGCGGCGCGGGGCTCTTGTTCACCGAGATGACCTGCGTCGCGCCCGACGCGCGCATCACGCCCGGCTGCGCGGGCCTGTGGAGCGACGCCCAGCAGGCCGCGTGGGCGCGCATCGTGGCCTTCGTGCACGCGCACGGCCCGACGAAGGTCGCGCTGCAGCTCGGTCACGCGGGGCGCAAGGGCGCCACGAGGCTCGCGTGGGAGGGCATCGACCAGCCCCTCGACGCGGGCGCCGCGTGGCCGCTCGTCGCGCCCTCCGCCCTGCCGTACATCGAGGGCGTCTCGCAGGTGCCGCGCGCGATGACCCGCGCCGACATGGACGACGTGAAGGCCGCGTTCGTCGCCGCCACGCGGCGCGGCGCGGCGGCGGGCTTCGACATGCTCGAGCTCCACGCGGCCCACGGCTACCTGCTCTCGTCGTTCATCTCGCCGCTCACCAACCAGCGCGACGACGAGTACGGCGGCGGCCTCGAGAACCGCTGCCGCTACCCCCTCGAGGTGTTCCGCGCGATGCGCGAGGCGTGGGGCGACGAGCGGCCCATGTCGGTGCGCATCTCGGCGCACGACTGGGTGCCCGGCGGCCTCACGCCCGACGACGCGGCCCATGTCGCGAGGCTCTTCAAAGAGGCCGGGGCCGACATCATCCACGTCTCGTCGGGCCAGGTGAGCCGCGACGAGCGGCCCGTCTACGGGCGCATGTTCCAGGTGCCGCTCTCCGACAAGATCCGCAACGAGGTGGGCGTGCCCACGATCGCCGTCGGCAACCTCTTCGAAGCCGACCACGTGAACACGGTCATCGCCGCGGGGCGCGCCGACCTCTGCGCGCTCGCGCGCCCGCACCTGGCCGACGGGGCGTGGACGCTCCACGCCGCGGCCGAGCAGGGCTACGGCGGCGTCGCGTGGCCGCGGCCGTACGAGTCGGGCAGGCTCCAGTACGAGCGCAACCTCGCGCGCCTCGCGCAGCTCGCGCTCGACGCGTGA
>JBDHVF010000954.1:0-3436 GCA_039809605.1 Polyangiales bacterium
GGGCGCGGGGCGCGCGCCCGTGAGCGTCGCGCTCGGCGAGGGCAACCGCGCGGAGCCTTCGCTCGTGCTCGCGGGCCCTCGCCGCGACGTGCCCGTGGCGGTGTGGACCTACGACGCGCCGTCGGGGCGCGTCCACGCGGTGCGCTCGGGCGAGGGCCTCACGTCGCGCTGCGCGCAGGCCGAGACGCGCGACGAGGCCCTCGCGTCGTCGGCCGCGGCCACCGCGCGGGGCGTGCTCGTCGCGTGGGACGACGACGACCCCGGCGCGCCCGGCGGCGCGGTGAAGGTGCAGCTCGTTCCGCACGCGGGCGCGTGCGGCGCGCCGAGGCAGGTGTCTCCCGCCGATCAGGACGCGGGCGATCCCCTGGTGGTGCCCGCGCCCGACGGGGCGGCGGTGATCTTCTGGCTCGCGGCGCGCGAGCTCGAGCGCGACCAGAACAACGACACGGCCACCGACGTGTGGGCCCTCTCGCTCGACGCCGCGGGCGCGCCGCGAGGGAGCCCGCTCAAGGTCACGCCCGCCGCGGGCCATCGCTTCGGGCTCTCGGCGGTGACGTCTCCCGACGGGGCGACGGTGTGGCTCGCGTACCGTGTCGTGCCCGAGAGCGGCACCGAGGCGCGCGGCGACGGAGGCGTCGTGGCGCTGGCCCGCCTCGCGCGAACGCCCGCGGGGCTCGCGCGCGTCGGCGACGCCGTGGTGATGACCGCGGACGGCGCCAACCCCACCGCGTCGCCGCGGGTGTTCGCGTACGCGCTCCCCGAGCGGCCCGCGGAGGTCTGGTGGCGCGAGCGCCGCGACGGCGCGGTGGTGACCGTGCACCGCGCGGTCGACCCCGCCGGGCGCCCCGCGGGCGACGCGCGGTCAGCGGTCGACGAGCCCGCGCTGCACGGCGAGATCCCCGCGGTGATCGACGCTCGCGGAGCCTCGGGGGCGTGGGTGGTGCGCACGCCCGGAGGGGGCGTCGGGGTCGCGCGCTTCCGATGCGGCGCGATCGGGCGGTGACGCTTCTCGACCGGGGGCGGTTCTGGTAGGAACGGGGTCCCATGTCTACCAAGGTCCTCATGACGCCCGAAGGCCACGCGCAGCTCAAGGCGAAGCTCGAGCGGCTCAAGGCCGAGATGCCCAAGATCAGCCAGGAGATCGGCGTCGCGCGCGAGCACGGCGACCTCCGGGAGAACGCCGAGTACCACGCGGCCAAGGAGAAGCAGGGCATGGTCAACGCCGAGATCATCAAGACCGAGTCGCAGCTCGCCGACGCCGAGGTGGTCGACACGTCGAAGCTCTCGGGCGACAAGATCGTCTTCGGCGCGCGCGTGCGGCTGCTCAACACCGACACCGACGAAGAGGTCAGCTACCGCATCGTCGGGCCCGTCGAGGCCGACATGGCCCAGGGGCTCATCTCGTACGAGGCCCCCGTCGCGAAGCAGCTCATGGGGCGCCGCGTGGGCGACGAGGTGACCGTGCGCACGCCCGGCGGCCAGCGCACGTACGAAGTGCTCGAAGTCTCGTTCACGTGACGAAGCCCCGCGATGCCCCGCCGCGCCGGCGACGGAGGCCACGCTCCGCCGCAACAACCACCGACTGACGCGCCCGACCTTCAAGATCGGCCCGTCGACGAGGTGCGCAACGTCGGCCCCCAGGTGGCCGCGGTGCTGCGCAACCGGGGCTTCGCCACGCTCGGCGACCTGCTCGCCCACCTCCCACGCCGCTACCTCGACCTGCGCAACGCCGACGACTGGCGCCTCGTGCGCGGCGGCGCGTGGTCGTCGCTCGTGGCCGTCGAGGCGCGGGTCGAAGACGCACGCCTCGCGGGGCCACCCAACGCGCGGCGCCTCATGCTCGCGCTGCGAGAGCCTCGCGGCACCACCGTGCTGCGCGCGGTGTTCTTTCACGCGAAGCCCGGCATGGCCGCGCGCATGAGCGTGGGCACCGTGATGCGCGTCGTGGGCACGCTGCGCGAGGGCCCGCACGGCCCCGAGCTCGTGCAGCCGAAGGTGCTTGCGCCCGGCACGCGCACGCGCCCCGTCGAGCCCGTCTACGGAGGCATCGGGAGCGTCCCCCCCGGCAACGTCGCGCGCATCGTGGCCGCGGCGCTCGAGCGCGCGGGCGAGTGGGCCGACCCGATCCCACCGGACGTCGCGCGCTCGCTCGGGCTGATGAGCGCGCACGCGGCGCTGCGCATGCTGCACGCGCCCGACACCTCGGTCACGCCCGAGGCCCTGCGCGCGCTCGCGAGCGGCACGAGCCCGGCGCACCGGCGCATGGGCTTCGAAGAGCTCCTCGCGCTGAGCGCGGCGCTCGAGCGCGCGCGGCGCACGTCGGGGGGCGCTCGGAGGTTCCCCGCCGACCGCGCCGTCACCGACGCCGTGGGCTCGCGCCTCGCGATCGCGCTCACGGGCGCGCAGCGCGATGCGTCGGGGGTGCTCCTCGACGACCTCGCGCGCGACGCGCCCATGCGGCGATTGCTCGTGGGCGACGTGGGATCGGGCAAGACGGCCGTGGCGCTCGCGGCCACGCTCGCGGTGCTGCGCGCGGGCGGCAGCGTCGCGTGGCTCTGCCCGACGACGCTCGTGGCCGAGCAGCACGCGCGCACGCTCGAGCGGGCCCTGGCGGGCGAGGGGGGGCCCATCGCGGTGCTCCTCGGGTCGACCTCGGCGCGCGCGCGCAAGCAGGCCGAGCGCGTCATCGCGCAGGGCCTCGTGCGCACCGTGGTGGGCACGCACGCGATCCTCGAGTCGGGCGCGACGCCGCCGGGCGTGGGCCTCGTGGTGATCGACGAGCAGCACCGCTTCGGCGTGGCGCAGCGGCTCGCGATGGTGGCCGGGCGCTCGCCGAGCCCGCACCTGCTCGTGCTGTCGGCCACGCCCATCCCGCGCACGCTCGCCCTCGCGCGCTACGGCGACCTCGACGTGGTCACGCTCGCCGAGAAGCCCGCGGGCCGTCAGGAGGTCGCCACCAGGGTCGTCTCGCCCGACGACCGCGCCTACGTCGCGCGCACCATCGAGCGCGCCCTCGCCGCGGGCGGCAGGGTCTTCGTGGTGGTGCCGCGCATCGACGCCCTCGACGACGACGAGGGGGGCGCGCGTACCGACATCGCCGCGGCCGACGCGTGGCTCACCGAAGCCTTCGGGCGCGAGCGCATCGTGACCGTGCACGGGCGCATGACGGCCGACGCGCAGCGCGAGGGCCTCGACGCGTTCCGCCGCGGGACGCACCCGATTCTTCTGGGCACCACGGTGGTCGAGGTGGGCATCGACGTGCCCGCGGCCAACCTCATGGTGATCCTCGGCGCGGAGTTCTTCGGCGTGGCGCAGCTCCACCAGCTCCGCGGGCGCGTGGGACGCGGCGGGCAGCGCGCCGGGTGCCTGCTCGTGCCCGAGGAGGCCACGGGCGACGTCCTCGCGCGCCTCGACGAGGTCGCCCGCTGCCACGACG
>JBDHVF010000955.1:0-3435 GCA_039809605.1 Polyangiales bacterium
CTGCCGCTTCTGCGGTGAGGACTGCGACGGCCTCCACTGACGCACGCGCCCCTCCCTCTCCCCATCCCCGCTCCATGCCAATGACGAACTCAGCCACAGCCGACCTCGACGCAGACGTGGTCGTGGTCGGCGGCGGCGCCGTGGGCTCACTCGTCGCGTCGTTCCTTCGCGACGCGGGCGCGAAGGTGCTCGTGCTCGAGGCCGGGCCCCGCCCGCCGCCCGAAAGCCCCGGCGCGATCGCGCATCCCTTCTCGCCGCCCGGCGCAGCGCCCGACGACGGCGCGTGGCGCTATCGGAGCGATCCGCAGGGCGCGCAGTGGCTCCGAGAGCGCTCGCTGGGCGGGCGCACCCGCGTGTGGGGCGGCTGGTGCTTCCGCGCGTGCGAGCAGAACGTGGCCGACGCCGAGCTCGCGGGCGCGCCGTGGCCATTCCCGCTGCGCTCGCTCGACCCGTACTACGCGCGCGTCGAGCACCGCCTCCGCGTCGTTGGCAACCGCGACGGCCTCGCGGTCGTCCCCGACGGCGAGTGCCTCGGCCCCGTCACGTTGCACCCGCGGCTGTCGGCGCTCTCCGCGGCGCTCGACCTGCCCGTCATCGCGGGTCGCATCGCGAGCGTCGGCGGTCGCCCGTGGCGCGGGACGGACGCGCTCGAAGCCGTCGACGTGCTCACGGACGCTCCCGCGCTGCGCGTGGTGACGCGCGACGGAGTCGTCGCCGGCGTGGAGTTCCACACGAGCGGCGGCCGGCGCTTCGTGCACGCGCCGCGCGTCGCGCTCGCGGCCTCGGCGATCGAGACCGCGCGCCTCCTGAGCGAGCACGGCGGGGGCGACGACGGGCTCGTGCTCACGAGCGCGCTGATCGCGAGCTACCTCGTACTCCACGAGGGGCGCGTCGATGCGACGACCGGGGTGTCACACGCGGCGCTGGTGCCCAGGTTCGTCAACGTCGCGGGGGGCGAGGCGCGGCCCTACCTCGGCGGCTTCAGCGTCGAGGTCCAGGGACCGCAGGCCGCGTCGGTGGTCGGCGCGCAGGCGGCCTCGATGCTCGGCCTCGACGAGCGCGCGCTGGCCGACATGACCCTCTACATCGTGAGCGCCTTCGGCACGATGCTCCCGTCCCGCAAACGTACGATGAGCTTCGACCCCGACGATCGCGACGCGCTCGGGCGGCCGGTGCCGGTCCTACGGCTCGCGCTGACGGACAACGATCGCGCGATCGGCGAAGACATGAAGGCCGCGTGTCTGGCCGTCGCGGAGGCGCTCGGCGGCCCTGACCCGCTCGTCGTTCCGCTCGCGGCCCCCGACGGGCTCACGATCGGGAGCGAGTCACTCGCCGGGCTCCCAGAGCGCGAGCGCAGCGACATCGACGCCGACGGACGGTGGCGGAGAGCGCCGGGCCTCTACGTCGCCGACGCGAGGCACATGCCCCTCGTGGGCGATCGTCACCCGACGCTCACGCTGCTCGCCTGCGCGGCGCGCACGGTCGACGCGCTGCTGCGCGACGTCGGCGCGAGCTGACCTGTCCCCCTCCACCGCACCGATCAAAGGAATCATTCATGCGCCTCGGCCCCGTCGTTCTGCTCGTGTTGATCCCCCTCGCCTCCGCGTGTGGAAGCGAGACCACCGATCCGCTCGCCCGCTCGCCGGCCGACGCGGCGCCCGCGGACATCGCGGTCGACCAGCCTGCTGCGGTCGACTCGCCCGCGGTCGATCACGACGCCGCAACCAGTCACGACGACGCGACCGGCCATGATGCCGCCGCCGATGCGCCCGCGGATGGCGCGACGGGGACGGCGCTCCACGGCTGCGCCGACGGCCGCTTCGTCGATCGCAGCGGGGGCACCGACGACGACCGGATGATCATGGCCACGAGGAGCAACCTCTACGACCCGCCGTGCATGATGATCCGCGCGGGTCAGGCGGTGATGTTCATGAGCAGCTTCACGAGCCACCCCCTCGCTCCCGGCGTCGCGCCCGGCCAGAGCGGCGCGGGTACGACGCCCTCCCCGATCCGGATGCGCACCACCGGCACGGTGTACAACGTGACCTTCCCGACCGCTGGCGACTACCCATTCTACTGCACCTACCACGCGGGCGGCGGGATGTACGGCGTCGTCCGCGTCATGCCGTGAGGCAACCATCTCCTGGACCGCGCCATCGCTGGCGCCGTCCATTCTGACCTCGGCGAAGGGAACTCCCCCATGCGGTCCCGCTTCCACCTGGGTATTCACCTGGTGCTGCTCTGCGCGTGCGCGGAGGTGACGACCGCCACGCCCGATGGCGCATCCCGCGCCGACGTGCAGCCCGCGGACGCAGCCACGCCTCGCGACGACGCCGCGCCCGACCAGGGGGGCGGGTTCGACGGCGCGGCGGCGGACAGCGCCAGCCCTCGCGCCGGCTCCACGCGCTGTCGCGACCTGGAGTGCGACAACCTCACCCAACGGTGCGTGCTGTGCCCTGGCGCCGAAGCCGTCTGCGCGCCCCGCTCCGGGACGGTCCCCTGCACGCGCGAGGGCGCGGTGGTCGCCTACTGCGACGGCGACGAGGACTGCGCCGGGACGCAGCGCTGCGAGTGGCGCATGGGCGATATCTTCGCGTCGATGATCTGCGTGCCCACGAACGGGCGCGCGTGCAACGGCTTCTGCGGCGCAGGTTGCGGCTCCGCCTGCCGGACCGACGCGGACTGCGAGCGCGCGACGTGCGGAAGCCGCTGCGTCTCGGCGATGGCGGGCAGCCCTCCGTGGCCCGGCTTCGGGCGGTGCCAGTGACGGCGCCGGGAGCGCGGCCCGCGAGGTGCCTCTGTCTGGAGCTGAAATGAGCGCGGCTCGGCGCGGCCGAAGTGCCCTCGCGCATCATCGTCGGCAGCCCCAGTAGCGCAGCGGCTGCTCCGGGCGCGGGATCTCGATCCCCAGCAGGAACATTCCCACGGCGTTCTCGTCGCCGTACGGCACCCCCGCACCGCCAGTTCGAGGCACCTGCACCCAGGCGAGCGACGCCGACTGGAGCCAGCCGAGCACGGGGCCGAAGTCGACGTTCCCCGCGATGAACACGCCCGCGGGCGACTCGAACGCCGGCAGGTAGCCCCAGCCCGGGAAGGTCGTCCCGGGCCACGCACCGCGCACCACGCGACCGTCGTCGCGCTCCAGTTCGAAGCCGTCGTTGCCGAGGCCCACCCAGGCCGAGCGCGTCGCGCCGATCGTCCCCACCTGCACCACGCGGCCGACGCGCACGCCCACGTGATCGAGATCGAGGTCGGTCGCGCCCGTGACCCTGTCGGCCACGAGGACGAACCGATCCCGCGCGTGTCGTACGGCGACCTCGACGCGATACGGAATCAACGTTGCTTCGCCCGGCCGGCCGGATCCCGAACAGACCCGGCACAGCGAGGTCATCGAGATGCTCCACAGAACTCCCGTCCGACTGGTGCTGAACATGG
>JBDHVF010000956.1:0-3434 GCA_039809605.1 Polyangiales bacterium
CGAGAACACGCGCTCCGACACGCTGGTGATGCCGACGGTGACCGGTGGGGACGAGCCGGTCGAGGCTCTGCCTGTTCCGACGGTGCTCTTCGAGCGCGACGAGGACCCTTCGTCGGGCAACCCGATCGCCTATCGCGAGCGCGTGTTCGCCGTCGCCGAGGGCACCGAAGCCTCGCGCGCCGAGGCTCTCGCGCGTCACGCCTTCCAGGCGATCAAGCGCTCGCTCGCGACCCGGCCGCGCGGACGCTTCGTGACCATCGCGGTCTTCGACCACGAGTTCGCGACGCGCCCGACGCGCCCCCCGCTGGTCGTGCTCCGCTGGAAGGACTGGCGCGGCGACGTGGAGGTCGAGCTCCCGCCGCGTGATGCCCCGCTCGCGCCGCCCGCGCCCGTCGCAGAGGCTCCCGCGCCCGTCGCAGAGGCTCCCGCACCCGTCGTGGAGGCTCCCGCGCCCGTCGTGGAGGCTCCCGCGCCCGTCGTGGAGGCTCCGGCGCCCGTCGCGGAGGCTCCCGCGCCCGTCGTGGAGGCTCCCGCGCCCGTCGCGGAGGCTCCCGCGCCCGTCGCGGAGGCTCCCGCGCCCGTCGCGGAGGCACCCGCGCCCGTCGCGGAGGCTCCCGCGCCCGTCGCGGAGGCTCCCGCGCCCGTCGCGGAGGCACCCGCGCCCGTCGCGGAGGCTCCCGCGCCCGTCGAAGAGGTGTCCGCGCCGCCGTCCACGCCCTCCGAGACCACGTCCGTCGTACCGGAGGGCGCATCGCAACCTCCGTCGGTCGAGCCGCGCGAGAAGAAGCACTCGAAGAACAAGCGCAAGCGCGCGCGCACCAACTCCGAGGCGCGCATCTCGACGGCCGTCGCGCGCGCGATGTCGTCGACGCCCGCGCCCACCGGAGCGCATGCGGCCGTGACGAGCACCGCCTCCGTGACGGCCGACACCCAGCGCGACATGCCCACGGTGGTCGTGCCGGTGTTCGTTCCGCCCGAGGCCCCCGCGGCGGCCGAAGCGAAGACCGAGACGGCCGCGCCCGAAGCGCCGCTCGCGAAGAGCGAGACCGTCGCTGCGCCCGAAGCGCCCGCCGCCGAGGCCGCGACCGTCGCTTCGCCCGAGGCCGCGCCGGCCGTGACGACCGAAGCCGCGCCGCCCGAAGCGCCCGTCGCGAAGGCCGAGACGGTCACCGCACCCGAGGCCGCCGTCGCGAAGACCGAAGCGGCCGCTCCCGCGCCCGAGACGGCGCAGCCGACGCCCGCCCGCTCCATCGCGCTCACGGGTCGTCGCAAGCGCGGCAAGGACCTCGTGAGCGACCTCTTCGACGCGCTCATGGACCTGTCGTTCGCGGCCAGCGCCGAGGACGCGTGCGCGTACGCGGCCCGCGTGATCCACGACACGGTGCTCGTCGACGCGTGCACGGTCGCCCTCTACGACATCGACCGCGACGAGTTCGTGGTGAGCGCGGCCGAGGGGATCGCGGGCGCGGCGGGCGGGCGCGTGAAGGCCAGGGGCGGTCACCGCGGCGCGGCCGTGCGCAAGCACGCCGGCGTGAACGTCAAGGCGTGCGAGGGCGACGAGGCCGTCGCCGCGGCGGACGCGAGCGCGCCCGCGCTGTTCGTGCCCGCGTACAATCGCGACCGGCTCTTCGCGATGGTCGTCGCGCAGCGCGCCGCGGGCGGCCCGTCGTTCGAGTCCGACGAGGAGGACGGCGTGAACTACGTCGCCGCGCAGCTCGGCGAGGCGCTCTCGACGCACTCCCGCCGCGCCGCCGCCGCGGAGTACGCCGACAAGCCCGACGCGAAGCAGGCCGCGCGCCGCCGATAGCCCTCGCCCGGCGAGCGGAGCGGGCGTCAGTGCCCGGCGCCGTCGATCTCCTCTTGCACCCACTGACGCAGCGGCTCGCGCTCGAGGTTGAGCTCGTAGCGGCGGCCGTTGATGAAGATCGTCGGCGTGCCCTGGATCTGCAGCCGCTCGCCCTCGGTGCGCGACGCGCGGATCTGCGCCTCGATCTCGGGCGAGGCCATGTCGGCGCGGAAGCGCGCGAGGTCGAGGCCGAGCTCGGTGGCGTAGCGCTCGAGGTCGGCGGGCTCGAGGTGGCCCTGGTTCTCGAAGAGCTTGTAGTGCATCTCCCAGAACTTGTTCTGGCGGCCCGCGGCGAGGGCGGCGCGCGCCGCGGCCATCGCGTGGATGTGCCCCGTGAGCGGGAAGTTCATGTGCACCACGCGCACGCGGCCTTCGAAGTCGCGCTCGACCTGCTTCAAGATGGGCATCGCGTGGGCGCAGTGGGGGCACTCGTAGTCGCTGAACTCGACGATCGTGACGGCCGCCATCGGGCTGCCGTGCGACGGCGCGTCGTCGGTGCGAATCTGCTGCACGGCCTGCGGGCTGTAGCGCGCGTGGATCAGGTCGCTGAGCTGGTCGCGCGCGTAGCCGTCCTCGATGCGGCGCGCGAGGAAGCGCAGCGCGGGCATGCACGCGCGGCACGCGACTCGGTCGCGCGCGCACGCGGCGATCGAGTGGGGGTCGCCGCAGGGCGAGAGCTCGTCGTTCGCCACGGCCCAGAACGTCTCGCGCTCGGTCGCGTTGAGGCTCGTGAGGTCGAGGCCCGGCACCTCGCTCACCGCGGGGCCGGCGGCCACCGTCGCGGCCTCGCGCGTCGGGGCGCGTCCCGCGTCGGCCTGCGGCTGGTTGCGCGGCCCCGTGTTGCGGCAGCTCGCGCCGAGCCCCAGGGCGCCGAACACGAACACGAACGCGAACGTAAGCTGCGGGCGCGACATGGTGGCGGAGGCAGTACGACGCGCGGCGAGGCGGTGTCAAGCCGCGTATCCGCGCGCGCGAGACGCCCTGCGCGAAGCTCAATTCGAAGGCGCGCCGGCGGCGATCCAGTCGGCCACGCGCGCGGCCTCGTCGTCGGTGAGCGGCGCTCCGTCGGGCGGCATGCGCGCGCCGATCACGGGCCCGTCGCCGAGGATCTTGTACACGAGGTAGCTGTACTCGGGCCTGCCCTGCCGCTCGGCGACGCCGAGGTCGACGCGCGCGAGCGCGCCCCAGCGGGGGTCGCCCGGAGCCTCGGCCGCGGGGCCCGGCGCTGGCCGCTCGCGCGACGTCACCCGCACGGTCGTGCGCACGATGGCCTCGGGCGACGAGAGGTCGAGGCCCATCACGGGCGCCGCGGCGGCGTGGCAGCCCGCCGTGGCGCAGCGCGCGGCGAGCAGCGGCGCGACGTCGCGCGAGAGCGACGGCGTCGGGCGGGGGTCGACGGGCGCGGGGTCGCCGGGCGCGAAGCGCAACGTGAAGGGGTTGGCGAGCGGGGCGCCGTCCCACGCGGCGAGGCCCGAGGTCACCACGAGCTCGTACTGGAGGCTGCGGCGGAACGCGCGCGCGTCGGGCACGAGCGACACGCGCCTGCGCACCACGTCGTAGCGCAGGCCGCCGAACACGCCGAGCGCGC
>JBDHVF010000957.1:0-3426 GCA_039809605.1 Polyangiales bacterium
CCGCGCGGGCGTGGGCGAGCGCGAGGGCGCCCTGCCACGCGGCGCGCGTTGCGAGCGACGGGGCGAGCGCCGAGAGCGACGCGTACGTACCGCTCGCGCGCGCGCACCCCACGAGCTCGTGGAACCAGCCGTCGTCGAAGGGCGCCACCTCGGCGCGCAGCAGCGCCGCGCCGCCGCGCACGTCGACCACGCGCCGCCACGCGAGGCGCCCGCCCGACGCGACGCACGCGACCGCGCCCCGCCACGGAGCGGTTCGTTCGACGGTGAGCCTCGCGCCGGGAGGCACCGCGGGCCACAGGGCGCGCGACGAGACCGTGGCGACGAAGCGCGCAGGCAGCGTTCCTGCGCGCAGGGCCGCGAGCACCTCGGCGTCGGTGAGCGTGGGGATCAACGTCGGGGGAGGGTACCTCCGAGGCGCGCTCTCGAGCCCACGCCCCTCGTCGGCCACCACCCAGGCCATGCGCTCGTCGTCCCCGGGCTGGAACTCGGTGACTCTCCAGACGATGAAGACGCCGCGGCCACCGCCCCCCCCCCCAGCCCCTGTGGGCCTCGGCGAACCGCGGCGTCTATCCCCTTCTTGTCCGCGCGCGGGGGTTCGTCTCACCCGTCGCGTACGATTTCGTTCAGGGCACCGCCATCCGCGCGGCCTCGAGGTCCGAGCGCTCGATCACCAGCGCCCCGACGTTCGCGAAGCGCACCCGGTCGAGCGCCAGCGCCCCGAGCACGTCGCCCGACTGCGTCGCGCCGCCGGCCTCGCACATGCCCGCGATCACGCCCCGCTGCACCCGAAACGACCGCGCCCCGCGCTCGACGAAGAACCCGAAGCCCCCGTCGCTCATCACCGCGCGTTGAAGCTCCACCGAGCAGTCGCGGCCGACCGACACCCCGTACGAGCGAGCGGCGCCCTCGCACGCGGGGTTGAGCACCGTGCTGCTGACCACGCTGCGACCGATCTGCGTGGCGAAGAGGTCCGTCGCGGCGACGCTCGCGCCGCACCCCTCGCCAGGGAGGATGCCCGCGATCGCCCCGAAGGCCGCGCCCGACACCCGCGCGATCGCGAGCCGCTGCGCGTCGATGCGCGCGCCCGCGGCGACCCCGACCCCCACCCCGAAGCCGCACACGCTCGGCACCGCGTCGGCCACGATCACGTCTCGGAGCTGCACCCGGGTCGCCGGCCCGTACGCCGCGAGGCCCATCTCACGCACGCCCGCGACCAGCACCCGCTCGGCCGCCAGCGTCGTCGGCGGCACGTCACCACAACTGGGGAACGCGTCGGGGCTGTTGCGCGTCGCGGCGATCCCGATGCCGCCGCGGCCGATCGGCGCGAGCAGCGTGGTGTCGAGCACCGCCGAGTCGGTCAGCGTGAGCTCGCCCGCGACGGTGACGCCCACAGCCTCGCTGCGCGCGACGAGCACCTCACGCGCCGTCATCGAGGCGCGGTCGACGGCCAGCCCGGCGCCTCCCTCGTCGAGCCAGCCCGCGCCGCCCATGTTGAAGTCGGTGCGCGTGTCGAGCACCACGCTGCGGGTGACGTCGACGCGGGTGCCCGGGTCCGTCGACTTGATCCCGTTCTGGTACATCCCCTCGATGCGCACTCGGTCCATCGTGACCTGCGCGCCCCGGTAGGCCCCGACGCCCACCCCGATGCGCGTGCCGGGCGTCGGCCGCGCGCGCCGCAGCCAGCAGTCGGTCAGCGTGGCGTGAGCGCCCGAGCCCACGACCGAGACCGTGCGGGTCATCGCGCCGTCGACGCGCAGCGCCGTGGCGTCGAGCTCCGCGCCCTCGATCGCGACGCCGTACCCGCCCGCGTTCGCGTCGAGCAGCCGCGCGCCCGGCGCGATCGACGACGCCACGAGGCGCAGCCGCCCCGACGACTCGGCGTACGCCGCCTCGCCATCGGCCCCCTCGATCGTGACCCTCGTCGCCTCGACCGCGCCGCCCATCCGCGCGTGCAGCGCGTGGCCCGCGCCGCCTCGGACGTCACGCACCACCGAGTCCGTGAGCTCGACCGACCCGCCCGCGCCCTCGGCGTAGACCGCGTGATCCGCGGTCTGCTCGACGACCGTGCGCGTCGCGGCGATCGCCGCTCCGACCGCGCGCAGCCCGCGGGAGCGACCCGACGCGCCCTGTCCGTCGATCACCGCGTCGGTGAGCGACACGCTCGCGCCGCCCTCTGCCACGACCGCGCCGACGAGCGACAGGTCGCGCGCCGTCACCCGCGCCGCGTCGACGGCGTGCAGCGTGACGTCGGCCTCGGGTGACTCGATTCGCGCGCCCTCGACGACGACCCGTGCGCCCGCTCCTGCGACGTTGACCCCGCCGCGGCTCGCGAGCAGCCAGAGCCCCCGCCACGTGGTCGTCCCGTTGGACACGCCGACCCCGGCGTCGCCCGTCACCAGCCGCAGGTTCGACCAGCGCGTGGCGACGGGGCGGTCGAGGCGCAGCGCGCCTTCGATGCGGAGCGTGGTGCCCTCGGGGCAGGCTCCCAGCACGGCCACGTCGCGCGCGGGGGCGAGGTCGCCGGGCACGGCGTGCTCACCCGCGGCGAGCGCGATCGTCGCGCCGTCGCCCGCGGCGCGCATCGCGTCGGAGAGCGTCGGGTACGGGCGCTCGCGCGATCCATCGGGGCGCTCCCCCGCGCGCGGGTCGACGTAGAGCGCGCCGTCGGGCACGCTCGCGGGCCAGCGCGCGCCCTCACACGGTGACAGCGCGCAACGACCCGCGGGCAGCGTCGATTGCGCAGGGCACCCGGCGCTCGGGCGCAGCGCAGGGTCACACCCCGCGCCCGACGCAGACCACCCCTCGGGGCAGGCGCCGACGCCCGCGTCGGGCGCGAAGCCCTCGTCGGGCCACGGACCCGCGATCGCCCCGTCGGGCGCGCGGTGAAAGCCTCCCGTCACCCCGCCGTCGACCACGAGCACCGCGGGCGCGCAGCCGCCTTGCGGGTGGGCGACCCAGCCGTCGGGGCAGTCCCACACCGGCGCCTCGCCGCCGCTGGTGACGCGGGCCGAACACACCGACGCGTCGAGCTCGGGTGCCGCATCGGCCGGCGTCGCCGCGCCCTCGGAGCAGCCCACGAGCCCCGCGAGCGCGAGGGTCGTCGCCGCCGCTCGACGCAGACGCGTACGCTCCATCAACCGCCGTCTCCCTCGCACCGCGCGAGCGCGTCGACCCGGCGCACGCAGCACACCGTGAGCGTCGCGGCCGGCGCGACGCACAGCCCGTCTTCGAACGCACCCATCGCTCCCACCGACGGTACCCCAGGCACGCGCGCCGGCGTGAGGCGGTCGTCACCCGGCGGGTCGGTCGACGCGCCCGCCGCGCCCCAACACGAGACACCTCCGCTCGCGTCGCGGGCGCAACTGCGCGCGCGCCCGAGCGCCAGCGCCGAGGCGCGCACGCCCGCGACCCGCACCGGCGCCGGGC
>JBDHVF010000958.1:0-3416 GCA_039809605.1 Polyangiales bacterium
AGCACGACGACTTCCCGGCGCTTCTGGCCGAGGCGCTCGACGTTGCGGCCGCCTGCGCGCACGACGCCCGACGCGCGCGGCAACACCTGCGCGTCGGCGCACCACGGCGACGCGAGCGCCGCGAGGCCCAGCGCCGCGCAGAGCGCGAGCGCGCCGCGAGGGAGCTTCATCGATCGGTTGGAGATTGCGCGCATGATGCGACCACTCCTCTCCTGGGATCAGCCGTGCACTTTCCTGACCACGGCATTCCACGGGGGTGGCCGCGGGGCAACCGCGCGAC
This sequence comes from Polyangiales bacterium, assembly GCA_039809605.1. GTDB lineage: Bacteria > Myxococcota_A > Polyangia > Polyangiales > CAISKJ01. The sequence continues at coordinate 281 of JBDHVF010000958.1, forward strand.
GCTTGGGGATTGGCTCCGCGCGCGCGTCGCGAGTATCGTCAGAGCCGCACATGGGAACCCCGACCGCCACCGACGCACCCTCGCGCTCGCTCCGCATGCTGGTCGTCGAAGACGACGCCGACCTCGTGGAGATGACCACGGAGATGCTCACGCTCCTCGGGCACAACGTGCTCAGCGCGAGCGACGGCCCTTCGGCGATCGCCGCGGCCACCGACGGCGACCCCGACGTGGTGCTGCTCGATCTGTCGCTCCCGGGCTTCAGCGGCCTCGAGGTCGCGCGCATGATCCGCGAGTCTCCCCGCGGCGCGCGCCCGCTCATCATCGCCATGTCGGGCTACTCCCGCGACGAGGACCGCGCCCGCGCCATGGCCGCCGGCTGCGACGACTACCTCGTGAAGCCCGTCGACTTCGACCGCCTCCAGACGCTCCTCGCCACCCGCGCCCCGCGTCACTGACCCTTCGCGCGCAGCGCCGCGACGAGGGCCGCGAGGTCCGCTTCGAGCGGAGCCTCGAGCCGCAGCACCCCACCCCCGTCGGGCCGCGGCGCCTCGATCGCCAGCGCGTGCAGCGTGAGCCGCTCGACCGCAACATCGACATCGAGCCCGAGCTCCCTCGCGGTGACGCGCTGCGCGCGGCCGTAGAGGGGGTCGACGAGCAGCGGGGCCCCGACGGCCCGAAGGTGCACGCGGAGCTGGTGCTGCCGGCCCGTTCTGGGCCGCAGCTCGACGAGCGACACGTCGCCCACCGCCGTGCGCCACGACTCTCGAAGGAGGTAGTCGGTCACGGCCTCGAGCGCGCCGGGCTCTCCCGCGAGGGCGGGGCGCATCTTGCCCTTGCGCGCGGGGTGGAGCGCCACGTCGAGGGTGCCCTCGGGCGGCGTGAGCGCGCCGCGCGTGAGGGCGAGGTAGGTCTTGGCGACGCGGCGCCCTTCGAACGCGAGCGAGAGCGCGCGGTGGGCGGCGGCGTTGCGCGCGAAGAGCACCACGCCCGACGTGTCGCGGTCGATGCGGTGCACGACCCAGAGCGCCTCGCCGCGGGCCTCCTCGAGCCGCTTGCGCAGCGAGAGAGACGCCTCCTCGTGGCGCGCGGGGATCACCACCACGCCCGCGGGCTTGGCGACGGCGAGCACGTCGCGGTCTTCGTAGAGCACGGCCGCTTGCATCGCGGCGACACCTACCACACCCGCGGCTCGGGGAATGCCCCGGCGGCCCCCCGGCGTTGCTAGACTCACGCCGTGACGCCCTCGGAGACCACCCTGCTCGTCGTCGAAGACGACCGTTCGAACCTCGAGTCGCTCGAGCGCCTGCTCTCGAAGGAGGACTACAAGGTGCTGACCGCGCCCGACGCGCGCGCGGCGCTGGAGGTTCTGCGCAGGCAGCGGGCGCACATCGTGGTGACCGACCTGATGATGCCGGGCCTCTCGGGGCTCGACCTGCTCAAGGCCATCAAGGCCGTGTCGCCCGAGACCGAGGTGATCCTCATGACGGCGTACGGCACCGTCGAGACGGCCGTCGAGGCCATGCGCGCGGGCGCCTACGACTTCGTCGAGAAGCCCTTGAAGCGCATGCAGATCCTCAAGACGGTCGCCAAGGCCATGGAGAAGAGCTCGCTCGTGGCCGAGAACCGCACGCTGCGCGAGGAGATCTCGCAGCTTCGCAAGCGCGAGATCATCGGCAACAGCCCCGCGCTGCGGCAGGTGCTCGAGGTGGCCGCGCAGGCCGCGCCCTCGGTCGCGACGGTGCTCATCCTGGGCGAGTCGGGCACGGGCAAGGAGCTGCTCGCCCGCTACGTGCACGCGAAGTCGCAGCGTGCGTCGGGGCCCTTCGTGGGGGTCAACTGCGCGGCGATCCCCGAGAGCATCCTCGAAGCCGAGCTCTTCGGCCACGAGCGCGGGGCCTTCACGGGCGCGGTGCAGAAGCGCGAGGGGCGCTTCGCGCAGGCGCGCGGCGGCACGCTCTTTCTCGACGAGATCGGCGAGCTCTCGCCCTCGGTGCAGGTGAAGCTCCTCAGGGTGTTGCAAGAGGGCGAGTACGAGCCCGTGGGCGGCCGCACGCAGCGCGCCGACGTGCGCGTGGTGGCGGCGACCAACCGCGACCTGGCCGCCGAGGTGGCCGCGGGGCGCTTTCGCGAGGACCTCTACTACCGGCTCAACGTGATCGCGATCACGTCGCCCCCCCTGCGCTCGCGGCCGGGCGACGTGCCGCTGCTGGTCGAGCACTTCTTGAAGGTCTTCGGCCAGCGCAACGGCAAGGGCCCGTTCACGGTCACCCCCGCGGCGATGGAGAAGCTCGCCCACTACGCGTGGCCGGGCAACGTGCGCGAGCTCGAGAACACCATCGAGCGGGCCGTGGTGCTCGCGCGCTCGACGGCGCTCGACCTCGCCGACCTCCCGCGGCAGATCGTCGAGAACGAGCGGGCCCGCAGCGAGATCGTGGTCTCCATCGGCACGCCGCTCGAAGAGATCGAGCGCACGGTGATCCGCGAGACGCTGCGCGCCACGCAGGGCGACAAGCGGCTCACGGCGCAACTGCTGGGCATCGCCACGCGCACGATCTACCGCAAGCTCGCCGAGGAGCGCGGCGCCGCGGGCGAAGGCGCCGACGAGGTCGACGAGCAGGGGTAGTGGCCCTCCCCCCGTCCCCCTCCCGCGGAAGCGGGAGGGGGTGCCTCGGAGGAGCCTGCATACCCTCACCCCCCGCCCCTCTCCCGCGAGGGCGCGGGAGAGGGGAGCGCTGCCGCCGAAGCAGCAGCGACGTCGCCGTCGTGCTGCGGGCGTGGCGCGGCCGATGCGCCAACGCGCTCGCGCGCAGACGTTCACTGCGCGCCAACGCTCGCGCAGACGTTCACTGCGCGCCAACGCTCGCGCAGACGTTCACCGCGCGCCAACGCTCGCGCAGACGTTCACCGCGCATCGACGCTCGTGCAGACGTTCACTGCGCATCGACGCTCGTGCAGACGTTCACCGCGCACCGACGCTCGCGCAGACGTTCACTGCGCGCCGACGCTCGCGCGCAGCCGCTGATGGCACGCAGTACGACGATGACGTCGCCGTTGCTTCGGCGGCAGCGCTCCCCTCTCCCGCGCCCTCGCGGGACCTACGTGGTCGCGACCACCCCTTCGGCATCGAGCCTGATTT
>JBDHVF010000959.1:0-3416 GCA_039809605.1 Polyangiales bacterium
TCGCCCCACAGGCGCTCGCACGCGCGGCTCACGCGCTCGCTCTGCACCGCGCGCGAGCCCGCCCACGAGGGCACCGTGGTGCGGCCCGCGCGCGCGGCGCGCACCTGCACCTCGCCCGCGGTCAGCCCCGCGACCCGCCACGTGCGCGCGCCGAGCACGAAGCAGTCGCCGACCTCGAGCAGCCCCGCGAAGCGGCCCTCGACCTGGCCCACGGTGAAGTCTCCGTCGCGCACGGGCACGGCCACGTCGCCGACGATGGTGCCCACGGCCTGCAGGTAGCGCCGCAGCGAGCGCTTGCCCGAGAGGGCCCAGCGCTCGCCGTCGGTCACCACGCGCGCGAGCTCGGGGTAGGCCGCGAGCCCGTCGCCGCCCGTGGCGAGGTAGCCGAGCACCGCGTCGAGGTCGTCGTCGTCGAGGTCGCGAAAGGCCCACGCGCCGCGCAGCGCGGCGGCGACCTCGTCGCGCGTGCAGGGCCCGAGGGCCACGCGCGCGAGCACGGCCTGGGCGGCCACGTCGAGGTCGTACGCGCGCAGGTCGACGTCTTCGAGGTCGCCCTCGCGCGCGGCCCGCAGCGCGGCGGCGCAGCGCACCAGGTCGAGCGCGCTCGTGGGCACCACCGCGGCGCGCGGCGCGCAGCCGGGCCGGTGGTCGGCGCGCCCGGCCGCTTGCAGGAGCCGCGTGACCGACGGGGGAGACGACAGCACCAGCACGCGCGGCAGCGCGGGCAGGTCGACGCCGGCCTCGAGGCCGCTCGTGGCGACCACCGCGCGCAGCGAGCGCGACGCGAGCCCCGCTGCCACGGCGGCGCGCTCCTCGGCCGAGAGCGAGCCGTGGAAGCACGCCACGGCCATGCGCGCGGGGAGCACGTCGCGCAGCGCGAGGGTCCACTGCTCGGCGCGGCCGCGCGCGCTCACGAACACCAGCGTGGTGCCCTCGTGCGAGGCGAGCGCGCGCGCCACCGTGGGCAGCGCCGCGCGCCAGAGCCATCCGCCCGACGGGAACGCGGCGTCCATCGCGGGCTCGGCGAGCTCGAGCACCGGCGCGGCCCCGCCGCCCGCGGACACGACCCGCGTGCCCTCGGCCACCCACGACGCGAGCAGGTCGAGCGGGCGCACGGTGGCGCTGAGCGCGACGCGGCGAGGGGGGCCGCGACCCGCCGCGCGCACGTGCGCGTCGAGCACCTCGAGGGTCGCGCCGAAGAGGGCGCCGCGCTTGCCCGCGGCGAGCTGGTGCACCTCGTCGAGCACCACCCACTCGACGCGCGAGAGCGTGTCGCGCGCCTCGGTGGCGAGCATCACCGCGAGGGTCTCGGGCGTGGTGATGAGCACCTCGGGCGGCGACCGGCGCAGCTTCGCGCGGTGGTGCGCCGTGGTGTCGCCCGTGCGCGCGTCGACGCGGAGCCTCGCGCCGAGCCCGGCGATCATCTCGCCGAGGCGCACCAGGTGGCCGTCGACCAGGGCGCGCACGGGCGCGACGTAGAGCACGCGCACGCCGGGCTCACGCTCCCCGGTGGTGTCAAGCCGGTCGTCGAGCGAGGCGAGCACGGGGAGCATCACGGCCGCGGTCTTGCCGCTGCCCGTGGGGGCCGTCACCAGCAGGGGCGACGGGTCTTCGAGCGCTTCGAAGACCGCGCGCTGTACGGGCGTGGGCTCCATCGTGCGGTCGCGAAGCCACGCGAGCGAGCGGGAGATGGCGCGCGCGTGACCCACGTCGCTCCCGCGCACGGGGGCCTTGCGCCCGCGGGCGATCCGTACAGAATGCGCGGGGTCCGCGGAGCGTCGGGCCATGGCAGGGCCGACGGGTGTAGCATCACCTCCGCAACAGATGAACAGCGCCCCGGTGTGGTGTCGTTTCGTTCGCGCGAAGAGCCGATGCGCAGAGCCCACAGAACGAGTGAAAAGTGAGCGAGGGGAATATGGCTATGCCGGGCGTTCATGCTAACGTCGCTCCCGTGGAGGTCGTGCTCCGCAAGCTCGGTCCCAAGCCCGGGCGCCCGGTCATCGGGAGACTCGTTCGCGCACCCCGCCGCGGCGCCGTGGTGGTCATTGAGTTCCCCGACGGGCTCCATGAGTACGTGACCACGCCCGTGCGCCGCATCCTCCGCGTGGCGGGCCAGGAGGTCTACTACCTCCAGACCACCAACAGCCGCTACCGCCTCGAGGTGCGCCGCTCGGCGCCCTCGTCGTCCGAGACCTCTCAAGCGCGCTGACGCGCGTCGCCCTCTTAGCCCGACAGCACCTCGCCGAGCCGCTCCACGAGCGACGCGCACAGCGCCGTGAGCCACGCGACGCCGTCGGGCTTCGGCTCGCCCGAGCGCTCGTCCATGTAGAGCGCGCGGTTGAGCTCCACCTGGATCGCGTGGAAGCCCTCGCGCGGCCTGCCCCAGCGCGCCGTCGTGGCGCCGCCGCGGTACGGGTCGTCGTGGCGCACGCTCAGCCCCGCCGCGCGAAAGTGCGCGTCGACGGCGTCGATGAGCGCGCGGTCGGCCGTGCTGCGCCCCCGCGTGCCGGGCACCACGTCGGCCCTGCGGGCGCGCGCGCGGCCGGGCGACGTCGACGGCATCGAGTGCGCCGCCACGAGCAGCACGTGCGGGTGCCGCGCGCGCAGCGCCGTGAGCTCGTCGCCGAGCGCCCGGTGATAGGGCCGGTAGTAGCGCGCGAGCCGCGCTTCGAACGCGTCGCGCGCGAGGGGCTCGCGCAGCGCGGCGCGGCCGTCGCCCGTCTCGCGCCAGATCACGCCGCGCGGGTACTCGCCGCCCTGCGCGCGCGCGTCGCGCACGGCCCACGCGTCGACGTCGCCCTCGTCGCGGTTGAGGTCGACGACGTAGCGCGACACGCAGGCCGTGAGCAGCGCCGCCCCGCGCGCGGGCGCGTCGCGGTAGAGCTCGTCGACGTACGAGTCGGCGTCGCGGCGGATCGCGTCGGCGCCCACGGCCAGCGTCGGGCGCACCTCGTCGGGCAGCGCCACGCTCGCGTGCGGCACCTCGACCACCACGGGGATGGCCTTCGCGCGCGGGCGCAAGAGGCGGTACATCGCTTCAGCCTCCGGCCAGCTCCCGCGCCGCGCGGTCGAGCCACGCGACGAGGCGCGGGTCCGCGGGCTCCTCGGGCGCCTCGCCCGGCGCCACCCACGCGGGGCCCCGCTCGTCGTCGCCCTTCACGCGCAGCACCACGCCGTCGAGCGCGCCGAAGCGCCCGTCGCGCGCGAGCAGCGGCAGCACGTCGGGCCCCGTCGAGCGCCGCGGACAGGGGATCCACCCCATGCGCTCGCCCGTGGGCAGCCTTCCGCTCCAGCCCGCCACGCGGTGGTCGACCGGGTCGCGCGTCGGCGCGAGGTGCGACGCGAGCCACGCGCCCACGGTGCCCTCTCCGTCGCCGTCGGGCAGCGTGAACGCGTCGCGCGCGAGCGCCTCGCGC
>JBDHVF010000960.1:0-3410 GCA_039809605.1 Polyangiales bacterium
TCGCGCCAGAGGCCGTGATGGCGTAGTACGTCTGGCCGTAGACGGCGAAGCCGCGCACGTCGTGGGCCGCGTCGAGGAGGGTGATCCAGTCGTGGCGCGACGACTCCATGAGGAGCGCGCCGTCTTCGGTGCGCGCGATGAGCGTCGCGGAGAACGGGGCGCGGCCGTCGGGGATCTCGTTCGAGTACCAGGCCACGCGCCGTGCTTCGAGCGCCCTGCCGTGCGCGCCGGTCGGGGGCAGCGCGAAGGGCTCGGCGCGCTCGGCGGCGGTGCGGAACACGACGCCGCGCCCGTCGGTGGTCAGCGCCATGCGCCCGGCGAACGAGCCCGCGGCGACGGGCGGGGACGGCCACGCCCCGGCGCGGGGGTACGCCTCGTCGGCGAGGCACGTGACCGCGTGCTGCGAGCCACGCTGCGTGAGCGCGCAGAGGCGGTCTCCGCCGCGGAGGGAGGTGGCGTTCGTGAGCACGGTGACGAGCGGGTCGGCCGGCCGCGCGGCGGCCGCGCGCAGCGCCAGCACGTCGCCGGTGCGCGCGATGCCGACGGAGCTCGCGACCGCGAGCGTCAGGCCCACGGCCACGCCCGCGATCGACGTGTCGCGCCGCGGCGACGCGGGCACCCTCAAGACACCTTCGCGATAGACCCCGATGCCGACGTGATGCGCCTCGCCCATGGCGCTCGAAGCGTACACCCGGCGCGGAGGGCGCGCGATCAGTCCACCGGCTCGAAGCGCACGGCGGCCCCTGCGCGCGCGTAGAAGAGGTCGACGCGCAGGCCCGCGTGGTCGGCGAGGAGCTTGCCGCGCGCGGCGCGCAGGTCGTCGCGCTGGCGGGCCTCGACGCGGTCGGCCGCGTCGCCCCCGTAGCGCGCGCGGTAGTAGCCGCAGCCCGCGTGCGCGATGAGCACCGCGTGGGTGATCCCGTGGCCGCCGATGAGGAAGCGCGACGCGCCCGACACCGCCTCGTGCTCGATCAGGAGCGACGCGTAGGGGTGCAGGAGCGCCGGGCCTCCGGGCATCGTGAGCGTGTCGAGGCGGGGGTGGCCGAGCGCGTGGAGCAGCTCCTCGACCGCGTCGGTGAAGCGCCCGTCGGAGCAGTACACCGCCAGCGCCGTCGGGTGCTCCGCGCGATACGCCGCGCGGCTCTGGAACACCTTGCGTTCGTCCATGCGTCGGTCCCTCTCAGTCGATCGCGTCGCGGAGCCACTCGCCGAAGCGCTCGCCGATCATCAGCGACGCGAGGTGGATGTTCGCCGTCGGCACCGTGGGCATCACGCTCGCGTCGGCCACGAAGAGCCCCTCGACGCCCCGCACGCGCCCCCTGCCGTCGACCGCGCTCTCGCGGGGGTCGGCGCCCATGGGGACGGTGCCGCACGCGTGGTAGCCCGAGTCGCAGACCGAGCGCACCCAGCCGTCGAGCGCGTCGGGCGAGGCCACCACGCGCTCGGGGGGCCACACCACCCTCGCGAGCTCGCGCATCGGCGGCGTCTGCGCGAGCGCGTAGCCCGCGGTGAGCGCCTCGACGGCGAGGGCGCGGTCGTGCGGGTCGTCGAGCAGCCGCGACTCGATCACCGGCCTCGCGTCGGCGCGCGCGCTGGTGAAGGTGATCTTGCCGTGGCCTCGGGGCTTGCCCACGTGGCACATGATCGACACCAGGGGCAGCGCCGCGAAGGGCAGGAGCACCGCGGAGCCGGGCTGCACCTGGAGGTCGTTCTCGTGCGCGCCGTGCTTCGAGCGGAAGCGCAGCGCCGTCTGGATCAGCGGGTGCGCGAGGTCGCACACGCCGCGCTTCGGCCACAGGAAGAACGCCGCGCCCGGGTGGTCGAGCAGCCGCGCGGCCACCGCGGGCGAGTCGTGCACGAGCTCGACGCCGAGCGCCTCGACGCGCGCCCGCGGGCCGATGCCCGAGCGCAGGAGCACGCCGGGCGTCGCGATGGCGCCCGCGGAGAGCACCACGCGGCGCGCGGTGATGACGCGCGCGACGCCCAGCGTCTCGACCTCGACGCCGACGGCGCGCCCCGCGCGCACGATCACCCGCCGCACGAGCGTGTGGGGGCGCACCGTGAGGTTGGGCCTCGCGCGCACCGCGGGCGTGAGGTAGCAGCGCGCCGCGCCCATGCGCTCGCCGCGGACCTTGTTCATCGCGTGCGGGCCGTGGCCCGTGGCCTCGGGGTGGTTGAAGTCGCGCGCGCGGGGGTGGCCCATGCGGTCGCACGCGTCGAGGAAGGCCGCCTGCCAGGGCACGAGCTCGCTCGGGCGGTGGCGGCGGATCGGGACGGGCCCGTCTTCGCCGTGCCACTCGTCGTGCACGTCGAGGTCGTGCTCGAGGCGCTTGAACGCGGGCAGGCAGCGGGACCACGTCCAGTCGTCGAGGCCGAGCGCGGCCCACTCGTCGTAGTCCGAGGGCACGCCCCGCAGCGCGATGCAGGTGTTGACCGCCGACGAGCCTCCCACGACCTTGCCGCGTGGAAGCGGGAAGGTGAGGGGCGTTCTGCTGTTCACCCGGTGGCGAAAGCCCCAGTCGTGCGAGAGGAGGGAGTTGCGCGTGCCGTCTCGCAGGTCGGAGGGCAGCAGCGCGGGGTCTGGGTAGTCGGGGCCCGCCTCGAGGAGCAGCACCTCGCGGTCGGCGCGCTCGGTCACGCGCGCGGCGATCACCGCGCCCGCGGCGCCCGCGCCCACCACCACGGTCTCGGCGTGCATCGTTCGCATGGCGGCCGCGAGAGTACCTCGCGCCCTGCGCGGGAGGGGCGCTATGGTTCGACCATCATGGCAGCGACCTGCGGTGCCACCTGCGGCATCACCCGAGAGCGAGAGCGAGAGAAGGAGCGCGTGCGCGCGCTCGTGCGGAGGGCCTTTCCACTAGGGCTCTCGGGCGGCGCCGCGTGGGAGCCCGACGACGCGCCCTTCGGCCTCGACGAGCCCGAGGCGCTCGCCCGCGCGCTCGCCGAGGTGCTCCCCTGCCGCTCGTACGTGGTGCGGAGCGACGGGCGAGGGGCCGACTGGGTGTACCTGGTGGCGACGGTGTCTCCGCGCTCGTGGCTCGCGCTGCGAGAGGGCCTGGGCGACGCGCCCGAGCCGCCCGTCGAGACCGCGGTGCGCGTGGGGCTCTCGTCGTGGGGCCGGTACGCGACGCTCCAGGAGGTGCGGCTGCGCGGCGAGCGTGACGGCGACGGCTGGTGGGTCGAAGAGGAGCGCCTCGCGGGGGTCGAAGATCGCCGCCTCGCGGCCTTCGTGAAGGCCACGCAGGGCGTGCTGCGCGCGCGCAAGGTCGTGGCGCTCGACGCGGCGTTTCTGTGCGAGCCCGTCGAGGGCGGCGGGGACTTGTGGAGCGTGCTCTTCGACCCCGACCCGATGGGGTCTCGCGCGGGCGTGTGGGTGGCTACGTCAGCGTGAGGCGCGAGTTCGCCCGCAG
>JBDHVF010000961.1:0-3409 GCA_039809605.1 Polyangiales bacterium
GCCGCTGCCGCCGCTCCCCGACGCGATGCGCATGGCCCACGCGCGCGACCCCGAGCTCCTCGCGGCGCGGGCCGAGCTGCGGGCGCAGCGGGCCGAGACCCGCGCGCTCGGCGCCGCGCTCCTGCCCGACGTGCACCTCGTCGCGTCGATGATCGGCGCCGCGGGCGGCGCCCCGGCCGAGAACCGCAACACGCCCGCCTACGGCGCGGGCTTCGTGCCGTGGGTGCCCGACTACTTCGCGGGGCTCGTGCTGAGCTGGCGCTTCTTCGACGGCACCGCGCGCGCTCGGCGCGACGCGTCGGCGCAGGCCGAGGGAGCGCGCGAGGCCGAGGTCGCCGCGGTGCGCCACGAGCAGACCGCGGCGGTGCAGCAGGCGTGGGTCGCCACGGACGTCGCGCAGCAGGCGCTGCCCGCGCTCGAGCGCGCGCTCGACGCGGCGAGGCAGAGCTACGCGCAGGCCGACGCGCGCTTCCGCTCGGGGCTCGGCACGGTCGTCGAGCTCGCCGACGCCGAGGCGCTGCGCACCGACGCCGAGATCCAGCTCGCGCTCGGCCGGTTTCAGATCGCACGGGCGCGCGCCCGCCTGGCGCGCGTCATCGCGGAGGGACAGTGAACACGTCAGACTCGAACCCCCAGGGCGCCCCCGTCGGGGAGCCCCCGGCGCGCAGCCGATTCCCCATGGTGCCGATCGCGATCGGCCTCCTCGTGGTCGCCGTGCTGCTCTTCGGCCAGTCGCTCTTTCGCCACGCCGGCGCGCAGGTCAACCGCGTCGCGCTGAGCGCGGCCCCGCGAGGGGTCGCCGTCGTCGAGGCGCGCGCCACGAGCTACCGCCCCTCGCGCCGCTACGTCGGCACGCTGCGGCCCTGGGTCGAGGCGCGCGTCGGCCCGCAGCTCGTCTCGGCCTACGTGAGCACCGTGCTCGTGCGGCCCGGCGCCGTCGTGGCCCGCGACGCCGTGCTGGCCACCCTCGACTGCCGCGAGGCCAGCGCGACCACCCAGGCCGTTGCGCTCCAGGCGCGCGCGCTCGAGGCGCGGCAGGCGGCCCTCGCGCGGCAGGCGTCGCGCATCACGGGCCTCGTCGACGGCGGCTTCGTCGCGCCCAACGAGGCCGAGCAGCGCGAGGCCGAGAGCCGCGCCGAGGAGGCACGGCTCCTCGCGACGCGCGCGCAGCTCGCCGGCAGCTCGCTCGCGGTGCGCGACTGCGTCTTGCGCGCGCCCTTCGACGGCGAGATCGGCGAGCGCGCCGCCGACCCGGGCGCCTTCGTGCGGCCCGGCAGCGCGATCGTCACCGTCGTCGACCGCCACGTCGTGCGCGTCACCGCCGACGTGCCCGAGACCGACTTCGACGTCGTGGCGCCCGGCACGCCGCTGCGCATCAAGCTCCTCTCCACGGGCCGCGAGCTCGCGGGCACCATCGCGCGCCGCTCGCCCGAGGCCGACCCGCAGACCCGCACGGTGCACGTCGAGGTCGACCTCGCCAACGCCGACCGCTCGGTGCCCGTCAACACCACCGCGGAGCTGCGGGTCGAGGTGGGCGAACCCGCGCCCGCGCTCGAGATCCCGCTCACGGCGGCGAACGTTCGCGGCGGCCACGCGAGCGTGTTCGCGGTCGAGGGCGGCGTCGCGAGGGCGCGCACCGTCGACGTGCTCGGCGAGCGCGGCGGCTCGCTCTTCGTCGCCCCGCAGCTCGCGGCCGGCGCGCAGGTGGTGACCGAGGGGCGCGCGCTGCTCTCCGACGGCGACCGCGTCGCGGCCCACCTCGAGGGGCAGGAGCGCGCCCGATGACGAAGCTCTCGCTCCGCAACCCCATCGCGGTGCTGATGATCTGCATCGGCCTCGTGGTCTTCGCCGCGGTGGTCACGCCCCGCATGGCCGTCGACACCTTCCCCGAGCTGACGCCGCCGGTGCTGGTGGTGGGCACGCAGGTGCCGGGCCTTGGCGCGCGCGACATGGAGAAGACCATCACGTGGCGCATCGAGAAGTACGTGAGCGCGACGCCGGGCGTCGACCACGTCGAGAGCATCTCGCGCAACGGCCTCTCGGTGGCCTACGTGTGGCTCAAGTGGGGCACCGACCTCAACGCGGCGCAGACCCTGGTGCAGCAGCAGGTGGCCTTCGCCATGGCCGCCGTGCCCAAGTCCCTCGGCGTCATCCCCCCCTTCGTGCTCCAGTACGACCCCTCCAACGCGCCCGTCGTGCAGGTCGTGGTCACCGGCGGCGGGCTCACGGGCGCCCAGCTCTTCGACTTCGCGCAGAACACCGTGGAGCCCATCCTCGAGGGCATCCCCGGCGTCGCCAGCGCGGCGCCCAACGGCGGCCGCCAGCGGCAGATCAACGTGGTGGTCGACCCCGTGCGCGCGCAGGCCCGGGGCCTGACCTCGACCGACATCGCCGCGGCCGTCTCGCGGGCCAACGCGCTCTTGCCGTCGGGGGCGCTCATCACGCCGCGCTTCAACGCCAACGTGTACACCAACGCCGTGGCGCCGCGCGTGGCGGCGATCGGCGACGCGGTGGTGAAGATCCACGACGGCCACCCGGTGCTGCTGCGCGACGTGGCGCGCGTCGAGGACGGCGGCGCGCCCGAGACGCAGGCCGTGGCGGTCAACGGCCAGGACGCGATCTACCTCAACGTGCTGCGCGTGCCGGGCGGCAACACGCTCGAGATCGTCGACGCGGTCAAGCGCGCCATCACGGGCCTCCACGACCTGCCGCCGGGCATGATCGTGCGGCCCGTCTTCGACCAGTCGACCTTCGTGCGCACCTCGTACCACGGGCTCCAGAAGGAGGTCGTGCAGGCGCTCGTGCTCATCGCGCTGGTGATCCTGCTCTTTCTCCAGAGCCTTCGGGGCACGGCGATCGTGTCGGTGGCGATCCCGCTCTCGTTCGCCATCACCCTCATCGCGCTCAACGCCGCGGGGCAGACCCTCAACGCGTTCACCCTGGGCGGGCTCACGCTCGCCATGGGGCGACTCGTCGACGACGCGGTCGTGGTGCTCGAGTCCATCCACCGCCAGCAGCGCATGGGCAAGGGGCCCTACCAGGCCGCGCTCGACGGGGCCAACGCCGTGGCGCTCCCGGTGCTGGCCTCGACGCTCACCACCATGGCGGTGCTGCTGCCCATCGTGCTGCTCGCGGGCCTCGCCAAGAAGCTCTTCGTGCCCCTCGCGCTCACCGTCGCCGTCGCGATGACCGCGTCGTACTTCGTGAGCATGGTGGTGACGCCGGTGGCGTGCCGGTACTTCCTCGGGCACGCGGAGCACGGGCGCGTGGGCAAGGCCGTCGAGGCCGCCATCGACCGCCTCGCGGCGGGCTACTCGCACGTGCTGCGGCGCGTGCTGCCCTTCCGCGCGGTGGTCGTCGCGGCGTCGGTGCTCATCGTGGCGGCGAGCGTGTTCTGGGCCTCGCGGCT
>JBDHVF010000962.1:0-3405 GCA_039809605.1 Polyangiales bacterium
TCCCCCTCGCCGTCGCTCCGCGCCCTGCGCTACGATCGCGCGATGCGTCGCTCCATCGCCGGTGCGCTCCTCGCGCTCTCGCTCGCCGCGTGCGGCAACCGCTCGCAGCCGCCCGAACGCACCACCACGGGCACGCGCCTCAACGTCGGCGCCACGGCCCTCACCCCCGAGGTGCACATCAACCCGCAGGACGCCGGCGCCCTCCAGCTCCAGGTCGGCGCCGCGCGCGTGCAGCTCCCCGGCGAGGGCGACAACCGCGCCGCCGCGGCCGAGCGCGAGGCCGCAGAGGGGCGCTGACCGCGATGGCCCGCAAGCTCTGCCCGAGCTGCGGCTACCGCTACGGCCGCGCGGCGGCGCGCTGCGCGATCGACGGCAGCGCCCTCGTCGCGCTCGACGACCCGTTGCGCGGGAGGCTGCTCGCGGGGCGCTACCGCGTGGGCGCCGAGCTCGGCGCGGGCGCCATGGCCACGGTGTACGACGGCGTCGACGAGCGCACGGGCGCGCCCGTGGCGATCAAGGTGCCCGACCCCGAGACGCTCGCCGACCCCGCGCTGGCGCAGCGGTTTCTGCGCGAGGGGCGCGTGGGGCTTGCGGTGCGCCACCCCCGCGTCGCCGCCACGCTCGACGTGGGCCTCGACCGCGACGTGCACTTTCTCGTGATGGAGCGCCTCGACGGCGAGACGCTCGCCGCGCGCGTGTCTCGCGGCCCGCTCTCCGTCGCCGAGGCCGTGTCGTACGCGCGGCAGCTCGCCGACGCGCTCGCGGCGCTGCACGCGCAGGGCGTGGTGCACCGCGACGTGAAGCCCTCGAACGTCTTTCTCGTCGCGGGCAGCGGCCCCTCGGAGCGCGTGCGGCTGCTCGACCTGGGCGTGGCCCACGCCGCCCACGAGGACGCCCTCACCGCCTCGCGCGCCGTGCTCGGCACCTCGCGCACCATGGCCCCCGAGCAGGCCCGCGGCGAGCGCGCGACCGCCGCGAGCGACCTCTACGCCCTCGGCGCGGTGCTCTTCGAGATGCTCACGGGGGCGCCCGTCTTTCGCGGCAACGACCTCGCGATCCGGCGCGCCCACCTCGCGACGCCCGCCCCGCGCGTGCGCTCGCTGCGCCCCGACGCGCCCGACGACCTCGACGAGCTCGTCGACGTGATGCTCGCCAAGGACCCCTCGCGCCGCCCACCCTCGGCCGCCCACGTGCGGGAGCGCCTCGACGCGTTCGCGCGCCATGATGACGGCGCCACGCGCCTGGCCGGCGCCCACGCGCCTGTGGTCGGTGACGCCCCCGAGGTCTCGCTCGACCCGCGCCTCGTCGCCGACTGCCACCGCGCGCTCGACGCGCTCGCGCGGGGGTGGAGCGCACGCTCGCCCGCGCTCGACGGCGCCGCCCGCGTGCGCGCGCTCGAGGCCGAGATGCGGCGGCTCACGCTGGCGCTCGTGCAGCTCTCCGCGGACGACGCCGCGGGCGCGCGTCGCACCGAGCTCGCCATGGCCCTCTGCGACGACGAGCGGCAGACCCTCGCGGCCTCGCTGCGCAGCGGAGACGTCACCGCCGCGGCGCTCGCGCCGCACCTCGACGCCGCGCTCGACGAGGCCGAGCGGGTGGTGGCGGCGCTCCGGGCGCTGCGAGACTCCCTCGGGCGGTAGCCGCCGACAAAATCGACGTCCCGAGCGAAAAAGTCCCTCGCTCGACACATCTAGGAGCGATGTCAGTCGGGGGAGCTTCGAGGTTCTCGTTACGGGTGGCCGGGGTGGAGCACGACCTGGGGGTGGTGCGCCTCCGCGGGCGCGAGCGGATCAACGGGCTCTACCGCTTCGACCTCGAGGTGCTCACGTCGCGGCGCGTGGCGGCCGACCAGCGCGCGATGCTCGGGCGCCCGGCCACGCTCTCCCTCGGCCGCGCCGACGGCTCCGCGCGCAAGGTGCACGGGGTGGTCGCGTCGCAGCGGGTCGACGGGGCGCCGGCCCCGAACGACCTGCGGCGGGTGCACCTGCGGCTGGTGCCTCGGATGTGGCTCCTCGGGCGACGCGAGCGCTCGCGGGTCTTTCACGCGATGAGCCCGGTGGCGATCGCGGTGACGGTACTGCGCGAGTGGGGCATCGAGGTCGAGTCGCGCGTCGCGGGGCGCCAGGGCGTGCTCGAGCACTGCGTGCAGCACCGCGAGAGCGACCTGGCCTTCGTCGCGCGGCTGCTCGCGCGGCACGGCGTGGCGTGGTGGTTCACGCACGCGATCGACGACGACGAGGGCGGCGAGGGCGACGAGACGCGGGCCGACCTGGGCGGCGTGACCATCTCGCGGGAGGCCTTCGACGAGGGCGACGACGGCCTGCGAGGCCGCGAGCGCGTGGTGCTCTGCGACCGCGCCGAGCGCTACGACGCGGTCGGGGCTCCGCTGCCCTTCGTGGGCGCGCGCGAGGGGGCGCCCTTCGCCGAGGGCACGGTGCGCGCGTTCTCGGTGGCGTCGCGCGTGCGCCCCACGGCGGCGCAGGTGACGCACCACCAGCCCGCGTACTTCGACCCCGAGGGGGGCGCGTACCCGAGCGAGCGCACCGACGTGCGCGTGGGCCGCAGGGACCGCCCGAGCGTCGAGGAGTCGCTCGGCCTCTCGCTCGACGCGCACGAGGCCGAGCTCGCGCCGCACGACCCGCAGGCGCCGGGCGCGCGCGTGGTGCTCGACCGGGCGCGCGCCGACGCGACGGTGTCTACGGGCGAGAGCGCCGCGTGCGACCTCGCGCCGGGTGGGCGCTTCGAGCTCACCGATCACCCGTACCCCGAGGTCAACCGCGCGTGGGTGGTGACCGAGGTCTCGCACCGCGGCGAGCTCCCCGAGGCCGCGCGCGGGGGCGACCGCCCGCGGGCGGTGTACGAGAACCGCTTTCGCTGCGCGCCCGCTTCTACATTGGTGCGCCCGAGGTACCGGCGCCCCGCGCCGCGGCAGGTGGTCGAGGCGGCCACGGTGGTGGGCGACGCGCACGACGAGCCCTGCGCCGACGCCTTCGGGCGCATCAAGGTGCGCTTCCACTGGGACCGCAGGCGCCTCGCCCACGAGGACGACCGCTGCTGCTTCGTGCGCAAGGTCGAGGCGTGGGCTGGCGCGGGCTTCGGCGCGCAGTTCACGCCGAGGCCCGGCATGGAGGTGCTCGTGGCCTTTCTCGACGGCGACGTCGACCAGCCCGTGGTGGTGGGCGCGCTCTACAACGAGTGCAACCGGCCGGCGTTTCCGCGCGAGCCCGGGTCGCGCAGGAGCGGGCTCCGCACGCGCACCGTGGGGGGCGAAGGCTACAACGAGCTGTCGTTCGAAGACCTCGTCGGCCGCGAGGAGGTGCTCCTGCACGCGCAGCGCGACCTTCGGGCGCGGGCGCGCCGCGACCTCGACGTGCAGGTGGGCGGCGACCACCGCGCGGTGGTGGG
>JBDHVF010000963.1:0-3405 GCA_039809605.1 Polyangiales bacterium
GGGCGCGGGCGTCGCGGCGGCGGGCGCGCCCGTGAGGCGCTCGGGCCAGGTGACCTGCGCGGCGGCCTCGGGCGCCTGCTGCTGCGCGAGCTGGTCGAGGCGCGCGAGCGGGTCTTCGCGCGTCGACTGCTGCGCCTCGCCCGACTCGCGGCCGACCATCACCCCGACAGCGAAGAGCACGCACGCGGTCGCGAGGCCGCCCATCGCGAGGGACATGAGGCGTGAGGAGGCCCCCGCGTCGTCGTGCTCACGGATCTGATCCAGGTCCCGCATCGTGCCCATCGCGTCCATTGCCTGACTCCTCGTTCCTTCGCTTGCGGTCTCTATCGCTCGATCTCGTCACCCGCCGCAGCGCGCGGTGCGCCCCGCTGCATCGACAGCGGGGCCTCGATCCCGACCAGCGCGAGCGCGTTGGCGTAGACCTGGCGCACGCACGAGAGCCACAGCAGTCGAGCGCGGGTGCGACCCCAGTCCCAGCGCGTCACCCAGTCGGGGTGCGCGTCGAGGTAGCTCTTCTGCGGCAGGATCGGCTCGCCGTACACCTTCCAGGTCCGCGTGTAGTAGCTCGCGAAGGCCTGTGCGAGCTCCGTCACGAAGAACACGACGCGGTGAGGCGAGCGGGTCTCCGCCGCCTCCCGTACGAGCTCCGGGAAGGAATCGCACAGCGCGAGGATGGCCCGCTCCTCGGGGAGCGTCAGCTTTTCGACGAGCGCGCGATCGAACTGCCGAGGAGTGGACAGCACGCCCGCCTCCCGCGCAGGCCGCAGGTCTTCCGCGCTGCGCGCGCGCTCGAAGATCGAGCCCATGCGCGCGTGCGACATCTGCGCGTAGAAGACCGGGTTCTCCTCCGACTGGCGGCTCGCGACCTCGAGGTCGAACTCCAGCGGCGAGTCGTGCGACCGCGTGAGAAAGAGGAACCTCACCGCGTCGCGCCCCGCGCCCACGTGCCCGGTGGCCTCGTCGATCTCGGCGACGACCTCGTCGACCGTGACGAAGTTGCCCGCGCGCTTCGAGAACCTCACCTCGGTCTTCTTGCCCTCGGCGTCGGTCTTCACGAGCTTCACGAGCTGGAGCAGCAGCACCTCGAACGACGTCTTGGGGAGCCCGAGGGCTTCGAGCCCTGCGCGCACGCGCGCCACGTAGCCGTGGTGGTCGGCGCCCCACACGTCGACGAGGCGCGCGAAGCCGCGCGCGAGCTTGTCGCGGTGGTACGCGAGGTCCGTCGCGAAGTACGTGAGCTCGCCGTTGCCCTTGCGCAGCACGCGGTCCTTGTCGTCCTCGCCCGCGGCCGAGGTCTTGAAGAAGAGCGCCCCGTCGCGGTCTTCGAGGTAGCCGTTCGCCCGCAGCGCGTCGAGGGTGCGGTCGAGCGCGCCCGACGCCACGAGCGCCCGCTCGCTCGAGTACGCGTCGAAGCGCACGTCGAGCCGGTCGAGCGTCGCGCGGATGCCCCGCATCATGCGCTCGACGCACGCGGCTGCGAGCGCCCGGTCGTCGCCCTGGAGCTCCACCCCGTCGGCCTGGAGCTCCCTCGCGAGCTCGCGCACGTACGCGCCGCCGTAGCCGCCCTCGGGCGGGGGCTCGCCGCGCGCGGCGGCCTTGACCGACTGCGCGAGCTTCGCCACCTGCGACCCCGCGTCGTTGACGTAGTACTCGGTCGACACGTCGTAGCCCGCGGCGCGCATCACGCGCGCGAGCACGTCGCCCACCACGGCGCCGCGCGCGTGCCCGAGGTGCATCGGGCCCGTGGGGTTGGCGCTCACGAACTCGACGAGGGTCCGCTGCCCGTCGGCGCGCGGCGCGTGGTGGCCGTAGCGCTCGCCCGCGGCGAGCACGTCGGCGATCACCTGATGAAACGCCGCGTCGCGCAGCCGGAGGTTGAGAAAGCCAGGGCCCGCGATCTCGACGGACGCGATGGGGCCTTCGCCGCGCTCGATGTCGCGACGGAGCTCCGCGGCGAGGGCCTCGGCGACCTCGCGGGGTTTGCGTCCCGTGGGGCGCGCGAGGGTGAGGGCGACGCCCGTGGCGAGGTCGCCGTGCTCGGGGCGCTTCGGCCGGTCGAGCGCGAGGTCGGTGTCGTCGGGAACGGTCCACCCCGCGGCGCGCAGCGCGCCGAGGGCGTGTGCGAGCGTCGCGCGCACGATGCTTCTCATGGGAGTGTCTCCGGTGATGCGCGCGATGGGCGCGCGAAGAAGAGCCGCAAGGGGTGCCACGGGGCGCGAGGGCGCGCCAGCCCGTGATGGAGCCACCAGCCACGTCGTCGGAGCGGTGCTCCGACGGGTCGGGTCTCTCGCAGAGGCGCTGGAGGCGCGGGCGATCGCTCTGCTGCGACGGATTCGTCGTTCGTGCTTGGAGCCCGCGCGCGAAGTAGAAGGCCGCACCGCCTGCGTAACCTCTCGGCGCCCCGCGCATGCGCGGCAGGTTCACGAAAGCGCGAAATGCACCGCCCTTCAGCTCGCCCGTGGGTCCCGCCGTTGATCACGGCATGCGTACGTGGACCGCCTCGCTCCTCGCGCTCGTCGCCACCCTCCAGCTCGTCGCGTGCGTCGACGGCTCGTCGATCGTCGGCGTGAACATCACCTCTGGCTCCGACGGCTCGGTCGACCGCGAGGACGTCGATCCACACGTCGACGCGACGCCCGACGACGCGCTCGGTGACGCGCCCGCTGACGCGCCCGCCGACGTGCGACGCGGCTGCGGGCTCGTGACCTGCGAGTCGGCCGGCGCGAACTGCGGCCCGATCGGCGACGGCTGCGGAAACATCATCCACTGCGGCGACTGTCGCCCGCCCCAGACCTGCGGCGGCGGGGGGACGCCGAGCCAGTGCGGCGGCACGTCGGGCTGCGTGCCGCGCACGTGCGCGATGGCCGGCGCGAGCTGCGGCCCGGTGAGCGACGGATGCGGGGCGCTGCTCGACTGCGGCACCTGCCCCGAGGGGCAGACCTGCGGCGGCGGAGGTCGCCCGAGCGTGTGCGGCGCTCCCTCGTCGGCGATGGACGCGGGCAGCGCGTGCGTGCGCCGCACGTGCGCGATGGCGGGCGCGAACTGCGGCCCCGTGAGCGACGGCTGCGGAGGCATCGTCGACTGCGGCACCTGCGCGGCCCCGCAGACCTGCGGCGGCGGGGGGATGCCGGGGCGCTGCGGCGGCACCGCGCGCTGCGTCCCGCGCACCTGCGCGTCGGCGGGCGCCAACTGCGGCCCGGTGAGCGACGGCTGCGGCGGGCTGCTGATGTGCGGCACCTGCCCTGCGGGCCAGACGTGTGGCGGGGGTGGTCGCGCGAGCGTGTGCGGCGCGCCCGGCAGCGGCGGGAGCGCGTGCGTCCCGCGCACCTGCGCGTCGGTGGGCGCCAACTGCGGCCCCGTCGGCGACGGCTGCGGCGGGCTTCTCAAATGCGGCGCGTGCCCTGC
>JBDHVF010000964.1:0-3393 GCA_039809605.1 Polyangiales bacterium
ATCGAGGGCCTCGGCGCCGCGCGCGCCCTCGCGGCCCTGAGCCCCACGATCGGAACGCTCAGCGCCGTGTACGGCAGCGCGGAGCTCGAGCGCTGGCGCCGCGAGGACGAGCGCCGCCGCGCCGAGGCCCGCGGAGACTACGCTTCGAACTGGCGCCAGGCGCTCGCGGCCATCGAGACGCCCGTGGGCAACGTGCGGCCCGGCGAGACGACGGCGCTGCGCACGCGCGCGTCGCCCTTCGCGGCGTACATGGTCCAGATGCACGACCGCATCCACGAGAGCTTCGCCGAGGGCTTCATCTCGCGCGTGAGCGGGCTGCCCGAGGCGTCGCCCATGCACAACCCCGCGCTCCACACGGTGCTCGAACTCGCCATCGACCCCGACGGCTCGGTGCACCACATCCGCATCTCGCAGCCGAGCGGGTGGCTGCCCTTCGACGTGGGCGCGCTCGACGCGGTGCGCGCGGCGGCGCCCTTCCCCGAGACGCCCGCGGTCATCCGCTCGCCCGACTCGCGCGTGTACGTCCTGTGGCACTTCCGCCGCTCGGTGAACTTCTGCAACGACGCGCGGCCCTTCATCCTGCGGCGCGCGCCCGCGGACTCGTCGCCCGCGCCCACGCCCTCGGTGCCCGCGAACGTGGGCCCGCTGCGCGACGCGGGCGCTCCCGCGGACGCGGGCGACGACGGCCCCTCGCCCCCGCCCGCGCCCGCGGGCCCCGAGTACCCCGGCGCTCGACGCGCCGTGTAAGGCGATGCCGCGCTTTACGCGCGTGCACGAGGCACCGTAGGCTCACGGCCCGAGAGGTCGCGTGGCGCGCAGCGACGGTGTGCGCCGCCCCCAATTGCTTCGCGCCGAAAGGACCGTGGACACCGCTATGTGGTCGCTTCTTCGACGGCTCTACTGGATCTTCCTCGTCGTGCTCGTCTCGGGTTGCTCGGGCGGCGGCTGTTCGGGCTGCGCGGGCGGCGCGATCCAGCCGATCCCCGGCGGGTACCCCCTCACGCCCGACACGCGCATCCCGCACTCGGCGCAGATCCGCCTGACCGAGAGCGGCCTGCGCCGCGTCGAGGCGATCGCCCCGTCGCTGCTCGGCGGCTTCGTGGGCAGCGGCATCCCCGTGCCGCGCACGGTGCAGAACATCGACATCGCGGGCCAGCACGCGTGCCGCGCGATCATCTGCCAGAGCGGCACCTGCAACCTCCGCGTGAGCCTGCCGGCCACCGAGGCGCTGCGGCTGTCGTTCGCCGACCCCAACGGCATCCTCGCGAGGGCGCGCGTGCAGGCGAGCGGAGACATCCCGCTGCGCGCGTGCTGCGGCGGCTGCAACGACAGCTGCGGCGGCACCTTCTGCTTCACCATCGCGAGCCCGACCCTCGAGGTGCGCACCGAGCGCGGCACGCACCCGTACCTCGGGCTCAGCACCAAGATCACCATCGCGCGCGACCGTCACGCGCCGCGGCTCAACTACCACCGCGCCGACATCGTGTCGCCCACGGGCACGGGCGACGCCATTCAAGAGACCACGGGTGAGGGCATCGAGAACGACGACATCCGCTGCACCGACAGCTGGGTGTGCACCATCGTGAACGCGCTCCGCGGCACGATCATCGGGCAGTTCCGCAGCCAGTTCGCGCAGGCGCTCGGGCCCATTCAAGACGCGCTCGCGGCCACGTCGATGCCCAACCCCCCCGGCTGCCCCACGGGCACCACGGCCGACGGCGCGCGCTGCCGCTACCCCGACGACCACTCGCTCGTGCCCACGCTCATCGGCACCGAGGGCCGGGGCAACCTCGGCGCGCTGCTCGCGGGCTTCTCGCCGGGCCTCAACGCGCCCGTCAGCCTCGCCCTCGCGGCCGGCGACCCGACGCACGACGCGCAGGTCGTCAACGGCGGCATGACCATCAACATGTTCGGCGCGATCCAGTCGGCGCGACACAGCGCGTGCGTGCCGCGCGTGCCCGCGCCCGCGATGCCCACGATCCCCGAGTGGAACGCGCTGCGCATGAACCGCGTGCCCGGCACCACCACCGACGTCGACCTCGGCATCGGGCTCTCGGAGGACTACCTCAACTACGCGCTCTACCAGGTCTGGGACGCGGGCCTCTTCTGCCTCGCGGCGGGCACCAACCTCTCGCAGATGCTCGCGGCGGGCACCTTCGCGGCGCTGCCCCCGCTCAACTCGCTGCGCACGGTGATCTACCCGGGCTCGAACGCGCCGCTCGCGATCGTGCTGCGCCCGCAGCGGCCCCCCACGGCCCGCATCGGCGGCGGCACCAACCTCATGACCGACCCGCTGATCACCATCACCCTGCCGCGCGTCGCGCTCGACTTCTACACCTGGAGCGAGGAGCGCTACGTGCGCTTCATGACCCTCACCACCGACATCTCGCTGCCGGTGAACCTCCAGCCCGACGCGCGCGGCCTCACGCCCTCGCTCGGCACGGCGCGCGTCGAGATGATCGACCCCGTGGTGAACACGCAGCTCATCTCGAACGACCCCGCGCTCATCGGGCCGATCGTGCAGAGCATCCTCGGGCCCGCGCTCTCGATGGTGGGCGGGTCGATCAACCCCATCGCGCTCCCGGCGATCAACATCCCGGGCTCGGGCGGCATGTCGCTCGGCTCGGTGAACATCACCATCCCCCCGCGCGGCGTGCAGGGCGTGACCGAGGGCGCCTCGCGCTTCCTCGGCATCTTCGCGTCGCTGGCGTACATGCCCGCGGGCATGCACCCCGACTCGATCGAGCTCGACACCACGGCCGACCTCGAGCGCGTCGAGGTCGACCGCGCCTTCTGGACCCGCGAGGGCCTGCGCGCCGAGAACCTCCCGCGCGTGACCTTCACCGTCGGCACGCCCAACGACTTCGGCCACCGGGTCGAGTACAGCTACCGCATCGACCGCGGCACCTGGTCGATCTTCTCGACCGACACGCGCTTCACCCTGCAAGACTGGGCCTTCGTCGGCCAGGGGCGCCACGCCATCGAGGTGCGCGCCCGCGTCGCGGGTGAGCCCACCACCGCCGACGCCGACCCCGCCCGCGTCGAGTTTACCATCGACACCGTGGCGCCCGAGCTCAGCGCGCGCCTCGAGAACGGCTTCGCCGTCGCCTCGGCGCACGACGAGACCTCCGACCGCGTCGAGTACGCCTTTCAGGCCGACGACGGCGCGCGCACCGCGTGGGGCGCCGAGGGGCGCTTCGCGGTGCCCGCCGACGCGCGCACCGTCCACGTCTTCGCGCGCGACGGCGAGGGCAACACCTCGCAGGTCGACCTCTCCACGGGCGTGCGGCTGATCCGCGGCGGCCCCTCGACCGACGCGGGCGGCGGCTGCGGGTGCAGCGTGCCGGGACGCGCGCCGGGCTCTTCGAAGGGCCTCGCGGGCCTGCTCGCCGT
>JBDHVF010000965.1:0-3392 GCA_039809605.1 Polyangiales bacterium
CGAGACGCCTTCCTACAAGCTGTTTGCGCGCTATTTCGCCGCCCATGGGGGTTGGTGGGGGCCGACGCGTGCGTGGCCCAACTACGCGATGAGTCAGGCCATGACCCCGCCACGAAGAGCCTTGACCCGCGGCGGTCGCCGGTGTTGGCATACGCGCCCCGCGGCGGAGCAGGAGGGAGTAGACGATCACCATGGCTGCGAACGAGATCGAGCTGGCCGACCTCGAACGCCTCGCGCGGAGCGACTCGCCCGACCTCGCGCAGGCGGTGATCGCGTTCCTCAAGCAGCCCGACCCGGCGCCGTCGAAGGCCCCGCCGCCCGGCGCGCTCACGCTCCAGCAGATGCTCTCGCAGGTGAGCTACGTGAGCCTCCGCTGGGTCGCCCGCAAGGAGAAGCGCGACAAGATCTTCACGGCGTGGAGGACGTACCTCGCGCAGACCGACCCGCCGCTGCCGCCGCGCTTCGCGCTGGCGAACCTGCTGGTCGACGTGTACGAGCGCGGCACCGACGCCGGGCGCGCGCGCCTCGTCGAGATCGTGCGCGGCGCCGACCTGCGCTTCGGCCTGTGGGGCGGGCTCAAGCGCATCTTCAAGCGCGCCGAGGCGAGGCTCGACGCCGAGGTGTTCGGCGCCCTCGCGTGGCGCGTCGACCAGGCGTGGGGCGCGCGCGCCAACGGCGAGGTGTCGCCGGGCACCACGCTCTACCTCCGTCGCAGGGCGTGGAGGTTCCTCCGAGAGCTCGGGCGCGCCGTGCCCGCGCTCTACCCGCAGTTCGCCGCGCAGGTGCTCCGGCACTACCCCGCGAACACGCACTTCCCCGCGATGTGGATCGCGAGCCACGTGTGGGCCCACGAGTCGAAGAAGTTCAACCGACGGGCCTACCTCGGGAACCTCCCGAGCAACCTCACGAAGCACCGGGCGTTCGACGACGCGTGGAAGCGCTCGCCCGACGCCCTCATGGGGCTGCTCGAGTCGTGCCTCGCCGACGCGCCCGCGCGCTTCGCGATCCAGGGGCTCCGGCAGGACTTCCCCGACGCGCTGCGCAGCGTGACGCCCGCGTGGCTCGCGCGGCTCGCGCAGCGTCCCCTCGAGAGCGTGCACGAGTTCCTCATCGAGACGCTCGACGCGTCGGCGGAGTTCCACCAGTCGAAGCTGCGCGCGCTCGGGCTTCACGAGGCGGCGCTTGGGCTCCTTCGCTCGCCGAGCGCGAAGGCCCGCGCGTGGGCCGTCGAGTACGCCCGCGCCCACGCGCAGGACCTCTCCCCCGACCGCCTCGCCGACCTGCTCACCGCGCCCTTCGCCGACACGAAGAAGTTCGCCGCGGGGGCGCTCCAGTCGCTCGCGCCGCGCACCCTCGGCGCGCCCTTTCTCGGCCGCCTGCTCGACCACAACGAGACGAGCGCGTGGGCCGCGAAGCACCTCGGCGAGAGCTTCGACCGCGCCGAGCTGCCCGAGGGCTTTCTCGTCGACATGCTCTATGGCTCGCACGCCCAGCGCGCGTGGGCGCAGCAGTACATCTCCAGGGCGTGGAAGCAGGGCGAGCTCGCGCCCGCGTTCTGGGTGCGCGTGCTCGACGACCCGCGGCAGCGCGACAACTACCAGGCCACGCAGATCGCCGTGGGGGCGCTCGGAAAGTTCCCCGCGAGCGCGCTGCCCGTGGGGTGGCTCCTCGACTCGCTGGCGAAGCCCTTCGGCGCGCACGTGGGCGCGTGGCTCTCGGGCGCCGACGCGCTGCCGGGCCTCGATGTCGAGCGTGTGAAGGGCTACGTGTTCAGCGCGCAGCACCGCCCCGTGGCCCTCGCGGTGCTCGGCAACACGAAGCTCGTCGCGCCGCGGGAGCTCGGCCTGGGGTGGCTCCTCGCGCTCGCGCGACGGGCCGACCCCTCGCTCCACGGCTTCGCGCACCGGTACCTCCTCGAGCACATGAAGCCCGAGGATTTCGCCGACCCCGGCGCCGCGTCGCCCACGGACGCGGGCGTCGAGCGGCTCCTCTCGCTCGCGCTCGGCGAGAAGGAGCCCGAGGCCGTGCGCGCCTTCGCGCAGACCTACCTGCGCTGCCATCACCCCGTGGTCGGCCCCGACCAGCCCGAGTCGAAGTCGTACAAGCTCAAGCCCCTGCTCACGCGCGGGCGCTACCCCGCGGCGCGCCTCTGGAATGCGCTCTGGGACCACCGCCCCGACGTGCGCCGCTTCGCGGTCACCCTCGCCCGCGCCGAGCTGCGCGAGTGGGGGTATCACACCCGCGTCTACGAGCTGGCCGAGAGCGAGTACAAAGAGGTGCGCAACGTGGCCTACGACGCGCTGCTCAAGGCCGGCGAGCCGGGCGCCGACGCGGCCTCGACGCTCAAGCCCGCCGAGCTCGACGCCGCGCGCGTGTTCGCGATGACCGAGAGCCGCAAGAAGTCGACGCGCGAG
Source organism: Polyangiales bacterium (assembly GCA_039809605.1). Classification (GTDB taxonomy): domain Bacteria; phylum Myxococcota_A; class Polyangia; order Polyangiales; genus CAISKJ01. The sequence continues at coordinate 2,415 of JBDHVF010000965.1, forward strand.
GTCGCGATGGAGGTCATTCGCAAGCACTACCAGCGCCTCGGCGGCCCCGAGCGCCTCGCGTGGCTCATGGAGTCGCCCGACCGCGAGGTGCGCCTCTTCTCGGTGCGACTGCTCTGGGAGCGCCACCGCCCGACGCACCTGCCGAAGGGGTGGAGGCCCCGCGGCAAGGCCCCGAGCGCCGCGCCCGAGACCGCGCGCTTCGAAGACGTCGAGGCGCTGCGGGCCTTCTTGCGCAGCGTGCTCTTCGGCCTGCCGCCCGGCCGCATGGAGCGCCGCGACGACGCGGCCCGGCACCGCCACGTGCCCGCGAGCGAGGCCAAGCGCAACGTCATCGCCGTGCTGCGCGACATGGGCGTCGACGACGCGGCGTTCGCGCAGCTCGTGGCGCCCGTGCTGGGGGAGTTCACCGGGTCGCTCGCCCGCGGCGAGTGGCAGGCGTGCCTCGCCGCGCTCGTGCGCCTGCGCGGCGCCCACCCCGGCCTCGAGCTCGGAGGGCTGCGCTGATGGCCGCGCCCGTGATCGGTCACTTCGAGAAGGTGCACGCGCTCGCGTCGCGCGGGCGCTTCGTGGTCGTCGGCGGCGCGCGCCCCTCGCCCGCGAGCCGCGTGACCCTCTTCGACCTCGCCGCGAACAAGACCGTTGCGTCGGTGGAGGCGCCCTCGCCCGTGCTCGGCCTCGCGTTCGCGGGCGACCTCGCGCTCGCGGCCTGCGCCGACGGGGCGCTGCGCGCGTGGCACGTCTCGTCCGACGGCGCGCTCACCGACGCGTGGACGCTCGACGCCCACGCGGGCGCGTGCGCGGCCGTGGCCGTCACCCCCGACGCGCACCGCGCCCTCACCGCGGGCCACGACGGCGTGATGCGCCTGTGGTCCCTGGCCGACCGCAAGGAGCTCGGCGCGTGGGCGCTCTCGACCGCGCCCCTGCGCGCGGCCGCGGTCGACCCCGCGGGCGAGCACCTCGCCGCCGCGGGCGACGACG
>JBDHVF010000966.1:0-3386 GCA_039809605.1 Polyangiales bacterium
AGCGAGCGCAGCGCGTCGGAGGGACGATGCGATCCACGTCCGGCAGCTCAATGCGGCAAAACTGACATGAACCTGGTATGAGCTCTCGAGCGCACCGCGCTGCGGGCGTGGGCTCCCTGGTGCGAGGCGGCGGAGCACGGGTCGCGCGCGGCGCGTGGCGGCGCGCCACGCACGCCACGAAATCGCCGCCCGCGCCTTGAACGACCGTCGCGCGTGCGCTCCCCTGCGGGGATGGACCTCGCCCGCGCCACGCCCGCGCCCCGCCTCGAGCCCGAGCGGCCCTCGGTCGACCTGGTGCCGTTGGACGCCGCGCTCCGACGCCTGCGCGCCCCCTCGGAGCACGCCGCCGGGGTGACCGACCTGCTGACCTGGCTCCGGGGCCGGAGGGGCTCTCCCGCGGCGGTCGTGCGGCGCCTCGGGCGCCTCAACGCGATGCTCGAAGCGCGCCCCGACGTGCGCGCGCAGGTGGCCGCGTCGCTCTCGGCGCTGCTCGGCGGGCGCGACTGCACCGCGGCGCTCGCCGAGTCGGGCGTGCCCGTGGTCGAGGGCTTCGTCGAGGGGCTCGTGCGCCGCGTGGGGCGCACGCTCCTGCCCGCGGCGCACCCCGAGACCGACCTCCGGCGGCTCGTCGTGCGCACCTTCACGCCGAGGGACGTGCGCTGGATCGAACGCGCCGCCGCGTCGGGCGAGCTCGCGACGCTCGCGCGCCACGTCGCGAGCGCGTGGCCCCGCACGGGCGCGGTGTGGCCGAGCCTCGCGAAGGCGATCCGGCTGCTCGGCTACCGCATCGCGGGGCTGGGGCTCGAGTCCGAGGTCGCGAGCCGCATGCCCGGCCGGGAGGAGATGAAGCGCGCCCTGCTCGACCTCAACCCCGAGCTCGAGGCCTTTCTCGCGCGCGCCGAGGCCGACGGGGCCGCCGACGTGGGCGCCGTGAAGGCCTGCCTCGACCGCTCCGAGGCCCTCACGCGCTACCTGCGGATCTACCACCGCGCGCACGGCGCGAGCCTGCGGCTCACGGCGCTCACCTGGCGGCTGCGGGTGCAGATCCGCCGGCTGCGCGCGCTGCTGCTCGCGGCCTCGGGCCCCGACGACGCGCGGCTCGCGAAGACCGCCGCGGAGCTCTTCGCCGAGATCGTGCCCGCGGAGCTGAGCGCGGCCAGCGTGCGCACGTACCTCCGCGACACGACGCGGCTGCTGGCCGCCGAGGTGACGGCGCACGGCGCCCACCACGGCGCCGACTACATCATGAACACCCGCACCGAGTACGTGCGCTTCTTCTGGAAGAGCGCCGCCGCGGGGGTGTTCGTCTCGGCCTTCGCGGCGCTCAAGCTCGTGCTGCCGCACCACCTGCCGCCCTTCTGGAGCGCGGCGGTCTACAGCCTGAACTACGCCGCGTGCTTCGTGCTGATCTACGTCACGGGCTCGGCGCTCGCGACCAAGCAGCCCGCGATGACGGCTTCGAAGGTCGCCGAGAGCATGGACGTGAGCGAGTCGGACGACGAGTCGATCGCGGGCGTGGCCGACCTGACCCGCCGCGTGCTCCGGAGCCAGCTCGTGTCGTTCGCGGGCAACCTCGCCGTGGTGTTTCCGCTCGGGTACCTCGTCGCGTTCGCGACGCGCGCGGCGGTCGGCCGCCCGCTGCTCTCGCCCGAGGGGGCGTGGGGCGTGCTCGCGTCGCTGCACCCGCTCGGCAGCGGCACGCTCGCGTTCGCCGCGCTCACGGGCGCGTGGCTCTTCCTCACGAGCCTCGTCACGGGCTACGTCGACAACCACGTGCGCTTCGGCGGCGTCGGTCAGCGCCTCGAGGAGCACCCCTGGCTCGGCCGCGCGCTCTCTCCGCCGCGCCGCGCGCGCCTCGCGCGCTTCATCGAGTCGCACGCCGGGGGCCTGCTCGGCAACGTGTGCTTCGGCGCGCTGCTCGGCTCGACCGCCGCGGTGTCGCACTTCTTCGGCCTGGGGCTCGACATCCGGCACATCACCTTCTCCGCGTCGCACCTCGCCATCGCGCTCGAGGTGCTCGGCGGCGCCGCGGGCGCGCGCACGGTCGCCCTGCTCACGGCCACCGTGCTGGCCGTCGGCGTCGTGAACTTCTGCGTGAGCTTCGGCCTCGCGCTCGTCGCCGCGCTCAAGGCGCGCGGCCTGGGCGCCCGCCACGCCCGCATGCTGGCCTCGCTCGTCGTGCGGTCGCGCCCCCGGGGCTGACGCGGGGCGCTTGCGCGGCGAGGGGAAGTCCGGCGAGATGCTCCGCATGCGCGTGCTGGTGGTCGACGACAGCCCCGACCTGCGCGAGCTCGTCACGCGGGCCCTCGCCCGCGACGGCCACGCCGTCGCCTCGGCGCACGACCTCGCGTCGGCCGAGGCCGCCGTCGCCGAGCGCGAGTTCGACGTCGTCGTGCTCGACCTGGCGCTGCCCGACGGGTGGGGCAGCGCGTGGTGCCAGCGCATGCGCGCCGAGGGCGGCGGCCCCCTGGTGCTCGTGCTCACGGCCCACTTCGAAGTCGCGCGGCGCCTCGAGAGCTTCGACGCGGGCGCCGACGACTTTCTCGCCAAGCCCTTCGCCGTCGCCGAGCTGCGGGCCCGCGTGCGCGCCCTCGGGCGGCGGCGCGCCGAGGCGAGGCCGCGGGTGATCCAGTGCGGCGACGTGACGCTGCACCTCTCGGCGCGGCGCGCCACGCGGGCGGGCGGCGAGTGCGCGCTCACCGCGCGCGAGTGGAGCGTGCTCGAGCGCCTCGCCGCGGATCGGGGCCGCGTGGTCTCGCGCGCCGCGCTGCTCGAGGAGGTCTGGGGCGACGTCGACGAGGCGCACGGCGCGAGCCTCGAGGTGATCGTCGCGCGCATTCGCAAGAAGCTCGGCGGCGCGATCGTGCGCACCGTGCGGGGAGACGGGTATGTCCTGGCGTGAGGGGGCGCGCACGCTCCGGTCGCGCGTGGCGCGGTCGACGGTGGGGGCGGCGCTGCTCGGCGGGGCCATCGTGGCGCTGGTGGGGGCCGCGCTCGCGTGGCGCCTCGCGCTGCGCCAGGAGGACCGGCGGCTCCTCGACGCCGTGCACACGCTGGCCGAGGTGATCGACGAGGTGGGCGTCGTGCGCGGGGCCGAGCACGAGCAGCGCGAGCTCGCCCCGGTGGGCATCGACGTGGGCGCGTTCGAAGGCGACCGCCCGCTCGGCGGCGCGATCCGCGAGCGGTCGGCGGGCGCGGGGTGCGTGACGCTGCCCGACGGGCTCCGGCGGCGCTGCCGCGGCGCGCACGGCGGCTGGGCGCTCGAGGCGCAGGCCTCGCTCGCGCCGCTCTACGCGCACACGCGCTCGTCGGCGCTGGGGACCTTTCTCGCGTGGCTCGTCGTGCTGGCGGCGGCGTGGCGCGCGAGCGCGCGGGCGGCGGACGTC
>JBDHVF010000967.1:0-3371 GCA_039809605.1 Polyangiales bacterium
GCATGCCGAGCGCGTCGAGCAGCGCGTCGCCGAGCAGGAAGCGCGAGAGCGCCACCCACACCTCGGCGACCACCTCGCCCGTGGGCACGTACGCCCGCATGAGCCCCGGCATGGCCTGCATCAGCGCGCCGGTGAGCGCGCGCGAGTCGTCGTCGGGCCGCCCCTGCGTCGCCTCGAAGAGCGCCCCGAGGCGCCGCCCCTCGGCCTCCGTCGCGCAGAGCAGCGCGGGGTCGACGCCGATCAGGTGGCCCGAGTAGCGCCAGAGCTGCACCACCGCGTCGCACTCGTCGGGCGTGAAGTGAAAGCCCATGCGCCGCAGCCACCCGAGGGGGTAGGCCGAGAAGAGCACGTTGACGTAGGCCATGTCGGCCTGGTTCAGCGGCGCGCCCCACGCCTGCGCGTCCCACCGGCCCGACCCGAGGAGCACCCTGCGCATCTGCGCGTGCACGAGCCGCGTGCGCACGGTGAGCTTGAAGCCGCTCGAGAACCTGCGCAGGCCGCCGGGGAGCGAGGTCTCGAGCTGAAAGCGCATCGTGTCGGCGACGCGCCGCGGGGCCATCTCGACCAGCCGCCGCGTGAAGGCGAGGGGCTTGTTGAGGGCGGGCGGCGCGTAGGTCATCGGCAGCGAGCCCGCGCCGAGCGCCGCCAGGCCGAACACGCCGCACCGAAGGAACGCCGCGCCCCCGAGGTCGAGCTGCTCCCAATCGACCCAGAAGGGCACGCGGTCGAGGTGGGCGAAGAGCTCGACGAGCGCCCGCGGCGGCGACGGCACGGCGTCGATGCCCTCGTCGAGCGCGAGGTCGAGCATGCGCCGCCCCCTGCCCGGCGCGAGCTCCGAGAACGCGCCGACCACCGCCTCCGCGAGGGGATCGGTCTCCCAGAGCAGCGCCCCGAGCACGTCGACGCGCGAGCCGACGCGGCGGCGCGCCTCCTCGTGGTTCACGAAGCGGCTCGGCGTCGCGGCCGGAGTCGCTCCGTCGGGCGGGTGGGCGCTCGCCGGCTCGTGCATGCGGGGGCGCGATCTAAGGTCATCGCTCGCCCGATGACAAGAGTCCCCGACGGCTCGTCGCGGGCGGCGGTCCCGTGGTACTCGCACGCGCGATGCTCCCCGAAGCCCTCGACGCCCGCCTGCGGGCGATGCCCAAGGCCGAGATCCACGTGCACCTCGAAGGGGCCCAGTCGCCCGAGACGGTGTGGCGCATGGCCGAGCGCAACGGCGTGGCGCTGCCCGCGAGCTCGCCGGCCGAGTGGGAGTCGTTCTACCGGTTCCGCGACTTCGAGCACTTCATCATGGTCTACGGGGTGTGCTGCTACTGCGCGCAGACCGCCCAGGACCTCGCGGAGATGGCCGAGGCGCTCCACGCCCGCCAGGCCGCGGAGAACGTCGTGTACACCGAGGCGTTTCTCAGCGCCTCGCTCTTCGTCGACAGGCTCCCGCAGCGCGAGCTGCTCGCGGCCCTCGCGGCGGGCTGCGAGGCGGGACGGGCGCGCCACGGCGTCACCGTGCGCTTCATCCCCGACATCACGCGCCACCGGCCCGACACCCAGGAGCGGGTGCTCGAGCTCGCGATCGCGGGCTTCGAAGCGGGGCTCTTCATCGGCCTCGGCCTCGGCGGCGTGGAGGCCGGCCACCCCCCGGCGCCCTTCGCCGAGACCTTCGCGCGCGCCCGGTCGGCCGGCCTGCGCGTGGTCGCCCACGCGGGCGAGGGCGCGGGGGCCGAGAGCGTGCGCGGCGCCGTCGAGCACCTCGGCGCCGAGCGCATCGGCCACGGCATCCGCTGCCTCGAAGACCCCGAGACGGTGGCCCTCCTCCGCGCGCGGCGCATCCCGCTCGAGGTCTGCCCCACCAGCAACTACCGCACGGGCGTGGTGGCCGCGACGGCGCGCCACCCCATTCACGACATGCTGGCCGAGGGGCTGGTGGTGACGGTGAACTCCGACGACCCGCCGATGTTCGCCACGAGCCTCACCGACGAGTACCGCTACCTCGCCGGCGCGGGCCTCGACTGGGACGCCCTCTGGCGGCTCAACCGCAACACGCTCGAGGCGACCTTTCTCGACGAGGCCGGCAAGCAGGCGCTGCGGGCGCGGTGGGCGGCGTTCGAGGCGGCGCTCGAGCCCGCAGGCCGAGGGGTGTAGAGCGGGACGACGCGGCTCGCCGCGCGACCTGTGTTATCCTCCCGCGCCATGCAGAGCCACATCGAGATCGAGACGCGCGACGGCCGCTGCCCCGCGTCGGTGTTCCGCCCCGACGACGGCCGCCCCTACCCCGGCGTGATCGTCTACATGGACGGCCTCGGCTACGGCCCGGCGATGTTCGAGATCGCGGCGCGCATCGCCGCCCACGGCTACGTCGTGCTGCTCCCCGACCTCTTCTACCGCAGCGGCCCGTACGAGCGCGCGTCGTCGTCGATCTTCACCGACCCCGAGGCGCGCAAGGCGTGGTTCGAGCGCTTCAGGCCGAAGGCGAGCCTCGCGAACACGATGGCCGACACGGCGGCGTTCCTCGACCACCTCGCGTCGCGCCCCGACGTCGTGCAGCCGAAGGTCGGCACCACGGGGTACTGCATGGGCGGCGCGTTCTCGCTCGCGGCCGCGGGCCACTACCCCGACCGCGTCGCGGCGGCGGCCTCGTACCACGGCGCCAACCTCGCCACCGACGCGCCCGACAGCCCGCACCTGCTCGCGCCGAAGATGAAGGCGAGCGTCTACGTCGCCGGCGCGATCGAGGACGCGTCGTTCCCCGACGCGATGAAGCAGCGGCTCGACGACGCGCTCACCGCCGCCCACGTCGACCACGTGGTCGAGACGTACCCCGCGAGGCACGGCTGGGTGCCGAGCGACACGCCCGTGCACGACCCCGCCGCGGCCGAGCGCCACGACCAGACGCTCTTCGCGCTCTTCGACCGCGTGTTGAAGGGGTAGAGGGGCCTCGCGCGGCTACATCGCGCACGTGCCCGACGGGCCGCAGCGGGTGCCCGTGGGGCACTGCGGGCGGGAGAGCGCCGGGTCGCACGCGATCGGCGCGCAGCGCGCGAAGTCGACGCAGGTGGTCCAGCAGCCCGCCTCCACGCGCAGCACCTGCCCCGGCGGGCACGTGGGGGGAACGCCCCCGCACGTGGTGTGGTCGGGCGCGCAGTCGTAGCGCTCGGCGCCGGCGTCGGCGTCGCCGCACGCGCCGGTCGACGCGTAGGGGCGCGGCGGGCACCTCGAGCTGCCGTAGAAGGTCCGCATGTCGCAGCCGCAGTACGCGACCGCGTCGTCGGGGCAGAAGCGGCCCGTGGCCGGGCGGCAGGACCACGGCGTCGCGCAGCCCGGCGGGCCGGCGCACTCCTCCGAGGGGCGGCAGTCGAGCTGCGAGAAGCACGTCG
>JBDHVF010000968.1:0-3367 GCA_039809605.1 Polyangiales bacterium
CGGGTAGGTGCTGGCGTTCTCGACGCTGCCAGCGCTCGAAGCGCAGTTCGATCGCGGCTGCATCGGAACGCCAACACCTACGAACTACGGTCGATGCAGGCGCATGAGGTGCTCGCGGATGCGGCCTTCGAGGCGGTCGATCTGCTGCTGCGAGAGACCGATGAGCGCGAGGCGCGGTATCGTCGTGGCCGCGATGTCCTACCGCGACGACCACGAGGCGGCGCAGGCGAAGATCGACGCGCTCGCGCGGCGCGTCGACGAGCTCGAGCGCGAGAACGCCTCCCTCCATCACCTGCGCACGACGAACCCGACGCTCCTGCGGCGCGAGCGGATCTTTCGCCGGGCGGCCTGGCTCTTCGTCGCGGCGGTCGCGCTCCTCGCCGCGGGGGCCGCGCTCTCGCGCGTCGCGCGGGCGCCGTGGGACGCGGCGCTGCCCCTCGCGGGAGCGGTCGGTCTGCTGCTCATGCTCGGCGCGTGGGCGACGTTCGTGGTGGCGGCGCGCGTCGTCGCCGGGCCACGCGAGGCGCTGATGATCGCGGGCGGCGCGCGGGGCATGCGCGCGCTGAGGCCGGGCGAGGGGGCCGTGGTGATCCCGCTGCTCTTTCGCGTCGAGCCCCTCTCGCTGGAGCCCGTGTCGGTCACCGCGCCGCTCCGCGATGTGCGGACGCGCGAGGGTGACGCCGCGACGCTCACGCTGCGCGCGACGCTGGAGTGGCAGACGCAGACCGAGGCGCTCGTGAGGGCGGCCGGGTTCGCTCTCAACGTGCCCCGCGAGCGGGTCGAAGCGCTCGTGGTGACCGTGTTCGAGCGAGAGGTACGCGGCGTCGTGAGCTGCTGCCGTCGCGAGATGCTCGACCGCGACCACGAGCGCGTGTGCGAGGAGGTCGAGCGCTCGACGCACGACGCCATGGAGCGCTACGGGCTCCGCGTCGCGACGCTGTCGTACAGCGTGGAGCCCGCGGACCGGTGAGCACTTCTGGGATCACCCGCGCCGCGCCCTCGTGAGCCGCCGGATCTCCGCGCGCTGCCGCGCCACGACCGCCACCAGAGCGACCGTCACCGCGGGCCACAGGACGAAGAACATCGCCGCGTTGGTGTCGCGGTAGGTCACCCCCAGCGCGTTGGCGCTGCGGATCATGAAGTCGACGCACGCGGCGTACACCGCGATCCCGACGCGCTCCATCAGGTCACCGACGGTCCCTTCGAATCGCCTCGCGCGCGCAGGGAGCGCAGCGTCTCGGCCTGCGTCCACGCGCGCACCCAGAGCCAGTACATGAGCGCGGGCCACGCGAGGCAGAGCACCGCGAGGTTGGCGACGCCGTAGCCCACGAAGCGGTCGCGAGAGAAGGTACGCCCGAGCGCGTAGAGCCCGCGGATCGTGGCGCCGAACGCGCCCCGGTCGCCCGTGAGGAGCGCGGGGAGCCGCGGGCGGTGGCGGCAGCCGCGGTTGTGGCAGTCCCAGGTGCAGCGGTCGCGCATCCATCGCTCGTGGGGGATGCTCGCCCGCGCGAGGGGCACCGCGGGCGGCGCGGCGTTGACGCCCACGACGATCGCCCACGGCGCCACGAGCGGGAGCACGTAGATCCACAGCGCGCGGAGGAGTCGCTTCACGGCCGCGAGTGTCGCGCACCCGCGGGGCCGCTGTCGCCCGCTACACACGCCGCCGCGCGGGTGGTATCAACGGCGCCCCCATGAGCAGGATCTACCGTTCGCTCCCCCCCGCAGGCACCCGCCTCGCGATCGCGTTCTCGGGCGGCCTCGACACCCGCACGGCCGTCGCGTGGCTCTCTCGCAACGGGCTCGACGTGTACGCGTACACCGCCGACCTCGCCCAGCCCGACGAGAAGCACCCCGGCGACATCCCCCCCGTGGCGCTCACGCACGGCGCGCGGGCCGCGAAGCTCCTCGACTGCCGCGAGGCGATGGTGCGCGAGGGGCTGGTGGCGATCCAGTGCGGCGCGTTCCACCTCTCGGTGGGGGGGCGCAAGTACTTCAACACCACGCCCCTCGGCCGCGCGGTCACGGCCACGGCCATCGTGCGCGCGATGCGCGAAGACGGCGTGCACGTCTTCGGCGACGGCTCGACGCACAAGGGCAACGACATCCAGCGCTTCTACCGCTACGGCCTGCTGGTCGACCCCGAGCTCAGGATCTACAAGCCCTGGCTCGACACGCGCTTCGTCCACGAGCTCGGCGGGCGCCGCGAGATGAGCGCCTACCTCGAGTCGGTGGGGCTGCCGTACACCATGAGCGCCGAGAAGGCGTACAGCACCGACGCCAACGTGCTCGGCGCCACCCACGAGGCCAAGGACCTCGAGCACCTCGACAAGGGCATGCACATCGTCAACCCCATCATGGGCGTGGCGCACTGGAGGCCCGAGGTGCAGATCGAGACCGAGCGCGTGACGGTGGCCTTCGAGGGCGGGCGTCCCGTGGCGATCAACAACCAGCGCTTCGACTCGCCCTTCGCGCTCTTCGCCGAGGCCAACGCCATCGGCGGTCGCCACGGCCTCGGCATGAGCGACCAGATCGAGAACCGGGTCATCGACGCCAAGAGCCGCGGCATCTACGAGGCGCCGGGCATGGCCCTCCTGCACCTCGTGTACGAGCGGCTGCTGTCGGCGACGCACAACGAGAACACCACGGACCTCTACATGACGCTCGGCCGGCGGCTCGGGCGGCTTCTCTACGAGGGCAAGTGGTTCGACCCCGAGGCGATGCTCCTCAAGGACGCGCTCACGCGCTGGATCGCGCCCGCGATCACGGGCGAGGTGACCCTGGAGCTGCGCCGCGGCGACGACTACAGCATCCTGCGCACCGAGGCCGCGCACGCCTCGTACGACCCCGACAAGCTCTCGATGGAGAAGACCGCCAGCGCGTTCTCGCCCGAGGACCGCATCGGAGCGCTCGAGATCCAGAACCTCGCCGTGGCCGACAACCGCGCGCTGCTGCTGCACTACGCGCGCGTGCACGGCCGCCTGCCCGACGACGCCGCCGACGACCTGCGCGCGCTCGGGGAGTGACGCGGGCGTCGGGGTCGCGCATCCGCGCGCCTCCTACCAACTGCAGGTCAATCTGGCCGCTTTCGCGTGTGCGACGTGTCGCCCACTCGCGCGGCGGCGCACCTTCGCGGAGCCCCCACCCTCGCTGCCGCGCGCCCCGCCCCGCTGCCGCGCACCTTCGGAGCCCCCACCCAACGCAGCGGCGCACCTTCGCGGAGCCCCCACCCCCGCTGCCGCGCGCCCCGCCCCCGCGGAGCGAGGGCGTGGCTGAGCGTACGGAGACGAGGAGATGGGCTGCCTGGGTCTCGCAGGCGCCCTCGCGCTGCGAGGGCCATCACTTCAACGCTCCATGAATCACGCTTCAG
>JBDHVF010000969.1:0-3366 GCA_039809605.1 Polyangiales bacterium
CAGGAGCTCCGCGCCCGTCTACCCTCGCGGACAGCGTAGTTTCACGGCGCGCGCAAGAGCCAAACACGAGTCAGAGCCCGCGCGCGCGCAGCACGGAGGTCTCGTCGCGCAGCAGGAGGTCGCCCGCGCCGAGCGAGAGGAGCATGTCGGGCTGACCGAGCGAGGTCGGGAGCGGTCCGAGCCGCACGCCCACGCGCCCTCGCACGCCGAGCACCGTGGTGACCCTGCCGGTGGAGACCTCGAAGCGCCGCACGGCGTGGTTGGCGCCGTCGGCGACGTAGACGTAGCCGGGCTCCGACGCGAGCCCTCCGACGCCGGCGAAGCGGGCCGCGGCGCCCACGTCGTCGACGAAGCCCGCGTCGACGGCCGAGCCCGCGAGCGAGGTCACGCGCATGTCGCGCAGGTCGAGGCGACGGAGCCTCGTGCCGTCGGCGACGTAGAGCGCGTTGGCGCCGTCGGCGAGGAGCGCCGTGGGGTTGCCGAACCGGGCCGCCGCGCCGACACCGTCGACGGTGCCCGTCTCGTTGCGCGCGCCGGCCACCGTGGTGACCGCGCGCGAGGCGACGTCGATGCGGCGGATGATCCGGGCGTTGCTGTCGGCGACGTAGAGCGCGCCGCCCACGTAGGCGAGGCCGCCCACGAAATCGAAGCGGGCCGCGGGGCCGACGCCGTCGGCGTTGCCCGACGAGCCCGAGGTGCCCGCGAGGGTGGTGACGGCGCGGGTGGCGAGGTCCATGCGGCGCACGACGTAGCGCGGGGACTCGTACCAGTAGAGGGCTCCGTCGCCGTACGTGAGCGAGCCGCCCGCGTAGAGGCGCGCGGCGGAGCCGACGCCGTCGACCGTGGTGAAGGTCGACGGGTCGCCCGCGAGGGTGGTGAAGGCGCCGGTGGCGACGTCGAGCTCGTCGACCGTACCGAGGCGGCCGATGAAGGTGCGGCGTCCGTCGGTCGTGAGGCCGTGGATCTGCACCTGCGTGCCGAGCCTTCGCGCCGTCGCGGCGTAGGTGCGCACGGCGCCCGTGGCGACCGTGAGCCCGCGGAGCACGATGCCGTTGAAGTCGGGGAAGAAGACCGTTCCCGCGACGAACGAGGGGCTGTAGGGGCCGAAGAGGCGTGCCTCGGAGGCGTTGCCGTCGACGAGGTCGCCGAGGCGCGGTCCGCCGACGAGGGTGGTGACCGCGCGGGTGTTGACGTCGACGCGGCGCAGGGCGGCGTTCTGCTCGTCGGCGACGACCAGGGTGTTGGCGTCGATCATCACCACGCCGAAGGGGAAGTTGAAGCGCGCCGCGGCCCCGACGCCGTCGACGAAGCCCCCCGCGACGCCGGGCGTGCCCGCGAGGGTGGTGACCGTGTACGACGGCAGGTCGATGCGCCGCACGGTGTTCGACGTGACCTCGACGAGAAAGAGCCGCGACGCGCCGTCGGTGGTGAGCCACGAGGGCTGCGTGAAGCGCGCGGCGGAGCCCGCGCCGTCGAGGTGCATGCGAGAGCCCGCGGTTCCCGCGACGGTGGTGACGGCGCCCGCGTCGAGGTCGATGCGGCGGAGCGTGAGGTTGCCCTCGTCGGCGACGAAGAGGGCGCGGCCCACGATCGCGAGTCCGCGCGGGGTGTTGAAGCGCGCGCTCGCCACGGGGCCGTCGGCGGTGCCGGCCATGCCGAGCGCGCCCGCGTAGGTGGTGACGGCGCCCGTCGCGAGGTCGATGCGACGGATGCGGTGCGCGACGGCCTCGCTGATGTAGAGCGCGCGGGTGCCGTCGATGACCGCCTGCGAGAGGCCCGAGAAGCGCGCCGTCGCGCGGGGGCCGTCGGCGGCTCCGCAGGTGATGGGGTCGCCCGCGAAGAGCGAGACCTCGTACGAGGCGGTGGTGTCGACGCGACGCACCGCGCAGCGCTCGATCGCGTAGAGGTAGCGGCTGCCGTCGTACACGGTGTGCGTGAGGTCGTTGAAGCGGACCTGGGCGCCGACGCCGTCGAGGTTGCCGCTGCTCCCGAGCTGGTTGATCACCGCGGTGAGCCCGGCGGACGGCGTCGCGTCGGGGGCCGCGTCGAGGGCGGCGTCGGGCGTGGTGTCGGTCGCGACGTCGAGGGTGACGTCGGTCGCGGCGTCGGGGGCTGCGTCGAGCATGACGTCGGGGGCGACGTCGGGCGAGACGTCTGCGGTGGCGTCGGCGGTCGCGTCGGGCGCTACGTCTGCGACGGCGTCGGTCGCGGCGTCGACGGTGATGTCGGGCGCGGTGTCGGGCGCGGCGTCGGGCGCGGCGTCGGCGCCGACGTCGTTGGGGTTGGAGACGTCGGGCGCGCTCACGTCAGCAGCCGCGTCGGTCGCGGCGTCGCCGGCGGGCGCGGGGGCGGAGCACGCCGTCGCGAGGCTCACGGAGCACGCCACGAGCGCGAAGAGGGAACTGCGCGGGTCAAGCATTGAGAGACCACCTCCATCACGGCGCACCACCGCGCCGCGCCGACGACGGTAACAGGAACGCGCGCGACGCTTCGTCGATTGTGGGCGCCTCGTGCATCGCGTCGTAGGTGAAGCGCGGGATCTGTGAGGGGAACCCCGAAGCGTGAGCTACCCTCGCGCGGTGGACCCGCTCCGTCTGATCGCGCTCGCGTGCGGCGTGGCCCTCTCGTGTGCGTGCACCTACGGCGTGCGGGGCGGCGTGGGCTCCACGCTGCACACCGCGGGGCCCATGGCCTCCGAGGCGTCGGTGACCGCGGGCGCGGGCTTCGGGAGCACGGCGAACGACGTGAGCGAGGGCTTCCACGAGACGGTCACGCTCGCCGTCGGGGCAGAGCTACGTCACGGCGGGGTCGCCGTCGCGGGCCTCGGGGGCATCGAGTACTTCCGCGTCCCCGAGCTTGTGGGGCGGCCCTTCGGCCTGCGCGCGGGCGTCGAGGCGGGCGTGCGCACGTACACCGGCGAGGCGGGTCGCACGGACGTCGTCGGGCAGCTCGTGGGCGGTCCGCTCCTGCGCCTCGGGGCGCGCGACCGCTTCGACCGGCCGCTCGTGCTTCTGGGGCTCGACCTCGCGCTCGGCATGAGCGCCTCGCTCGACGACGCCCCCGCCGCGCCCATCGGGGTCGTGATCGGCCTCGCCGTCGACCTCGGGTTCGTCGACGTGCGGCGGTTCCACTTCTAGTCAGAAACCTCCTGCGCAGGTTTCATCCCCGGGGGTCCGACGCAGTTCGGTGCCCAGCTGATACCAACTTCACGTCAAGTTTGCCGCTTTCGCGTGTGCGACGTGTCCCCCCACCCAACGCTGTCGCGCACCTTCGCGGAGCCCCCACCCAACGCTGCCGCGCACCTTCGCGGAGCCCCCACCCGCGCTGCCGCGCGCCCCGCCCCCGCGGAGCGAGGGCGTGGCTGAG
>JBDHVF010000970.1:0-3361 GCA_039809605.1 Polyangiales bacterium
ACGCGGGGCGACCGCACGATATTGCCCGGGGTGAGGCGCTGAAACCGGGCCCATGGAGCCACGCCGAACCCCGGGCGGGAGCGATCCTGAACGCTGGTCACAGGCAACGCATGACGCTCGCAGAAAAGGGCGACGGGCCACGCAACCTTCGGGGCGCTGCCCACGATAACGCGCGCATGAGCGCAACCTACTCTCGTCTGTACGTGCATCTGGTGTGGACCACGTTCGAGCGTCGCCCCGTCCTCACGAGCCGCCGCGCCCCGAGGCTTCACGGGCTGCTGCGCCGCATCTGCGACGACACGGGGTGCGTCGCCATGGCGGTCGGCGGCGTCGAGGACCACGTGCACATGCTCGTCGGGTTGCACACGACCGTCGCGGTGGCGGCGCTGGTGCGCGAGCTCAAGGCCAACACCTCGCAGTTCGTCGAGCGGACGCTCGGCGTGCCGGGCTTCTGCTGGCAGGACGGATACGGAGCATTCACCCTGCGTGCTGACGAGTGCGAGGTCGTGCGGAGCTACGTGCGCAATCAACCCGAGCACCACGCGCGCGGCACGCTCGTCGACGACTGGGAGCGGACCGAACGCCCGCCGACCGCTCGGCCGCGATGACCCTCGCGGCGCTCATCGGCCGCGCACGCTCACCCGAGCGCGGCGTCGTCGGGCAGCGCGCGGAACACCTCGGCGAGCGCCGCGGCGAGCGCCTGCGGGGAGCGGGCGATCGCGCTCGCGGCGAGGGCGCGGTCGAGCGCCTCGCGCATCGCGCGCGCGGCGGCGATGCGGCCGCCGGGCTCTCGCGCGAGGGCCCTGCTCACCACTTCGTCGAGGGCCGCGGGGTATCGCTCGACGTCGCGCGCGGGCGAGGGCGTGGGGCCCTCGACCACCGTGGCCGCCACGCGCAGGGCGGCGCCCTCGTAGAGCCTGCGCCCGGTGGTGAGCTCGTAGAGGATCACGCCCGCGGCCCAGAGGTCGGCGCGCGCGTCGGCGTCGCGCTCGCCCGTGATGACCTCGGGGGCCATGTACCCGCGCGTGCCCTTCATCTGCCCGCGGTCGGGGTCGGGGCGCCACGCGCTCGTCGCGATGCCGAAGTCGACCAGCGTCACGCGGCCGTCGCGCGCGACGATCACGTTCGAAGGGCACACGTCGCGGTGCACGATCGAGAGGGCCCGGCCCTCGGCGTCGGCGCGCGTGTGCACGTGCTCGAGCGCCGCGAGGAGCTGCGCCACCACCTCGCACGCCGCCCCCGGCGGCATCGGCCCCTGCTGCATCGACGTCGCCGTCGAGAGCGCGACGCCGGGGGCGCAGCGCTGCACGAACTCCCACGTGTCGCCCGAGCGCGCGGGCGCCTCGACGAGGCCCACGACGCCCGGGTGCGACAGGGCCGCGAGCACGCGCGCCTCGTGGCGCAGCATCTCGACGCAGCCCGCGTCGCTCGCGAGGTGACGGTGCAGCCGCTTGACGATCGCGCAGCCCCCGTCGTCGCCGCGCGCGAGCAGCGCCTCGGTGAGGGCTCCCACCCCCAGGCTGCGAACGATCGTGTACCGCGGCGATGACATGGGCCGTGGAGTCACTATATCCTCCCGCCGCGCGCGCGGGAGTGCCTCGCGCGACGCCCCCGATGAGTCCCTCCCCGCGAGGTTTCGTGCGAACGCCTGCCATCGCTGCGCTCCTGCTCGCCGCCGGCTGCGGCTCGACGACCGTCACGCCCCCGGCGCCCGCGGACGCGCGCGACGAGGCCTCCGTCACCGACGCGCCCCTCGTCGACGCGATCGCCCCCGACGCGACCGCCCCCGACGTGCCCGCCGTCGACGCGCCTCCTCCGCCGCCTCCGCCGCCCCCGGTCGGGACGCTCCCGCTGGGCTCGGCGTGCGAGCGCGACGAGCAGTGCACGTCGGGCGTGTGCGTCGACAGCCCGGGGCTCTCGCACGAGTGCGGGCAGCGGTGCCGCCGCAACGCCGACTGCGTGCCGCTCGGCGCGACGTTCAACTGCGCGCTCGACCGCGCGGGCGGCGGGCGGTGGGTGTGCGGCGAGGTGCAGAACGCGGGCGAGGACCCTGGCGGCGAGTGCTCCGTCGACGCCGACTGCTTCTCGAACGTCTGCTACGACGGCCGCTGCCACGGCGCGTGCGCCGCCGACGCCGACTGCAACCCCGGCTGGCGCTGCACGCCCTTCTCGCTCACGGGGGGCAGGGCCACGTACTGCGGCCACGCCCCGATCACGGGCGTGACCGTGGAGCCCTACACGCTCTACGAGGGCGCGTCGACGGTCGACCGCGGCACCGCCGAGGCGCGGCTGTTCGTGCCCCCCGACGCCGTGTCGATCACGTGGACCACGCAGGACCTCGACGGCTCGGACGTCTTCGCCGCCGTGTCGCACGTGGCGGCGCCCGACGCGTCGTCGCTGGTCGACCTGCGCACGTGGACGATGCTGCGCGACCAGCCCATTCGCACGGTGCCCGCGCGCTACCAGTTCAACAGCGCGACGCTGCCCGCGCGCGACGGCCAGCGCGTGCTGCCGGGCGCGTACGCCTCGTCGCACCTCTTGTTCAACCCCATGGGGGTCGACGTGACCTCGCGGCGCGTGCGCACGACGGCCCTCGTCAAGCGCGCGCCGGGCGGGCGCCTCGACGCGGGCGCGGTGCTCCTGCGCCTGTGGTTCGTGGGCACGCGCACGGTCAACGCCGCGAGCGCGCCGACGAACACCCGGCTCACGGCGGCCGTCGACGAGATGCGGCGCATCTACGCCGCCGCGGGCGTCGGCGTGACGGTGCTGGGCTACGTCGACGCCACGGCCGCCGACGCCGCGCGCTACGGCGTGATCGACAGCCCGCAGGAGCTGCGCGAGCTCTTCACGCGCACGGGCGGCAACCCCGACCCGGTGCTGAACCTCATGTTCGTGCGGGGCATCTCGTCGACGGCGGGCCTCGAGAACGCCGTGGGCGTGGCGGGCGCGATCGACGGGCCCGCGGGCGCCAACGGCACGGTGGCCTCGGGCGTGGTGGTGGGGTGGGAGACCACGCAGGGCAGGACGGACATTCTCGGCCAGGTGATGGCGCACGAGTGCGGGCACTACCTCGGGCTGTGGCACCCGGTGGAGCAGCTCGCGGGCTGCACGACCTCGGGGCAGATGGGCTGCTCCCCCTTCGGCGGCGTGGACCCCATCGGCGACACGCCGACGGACGCGACCGCCTCGCGGAACCTCATGTTCTGGCAGGCGCAGGGCGGCACGGCGCTCTCGGCGGGCCAGGGCTACGTGATGCGCGCGCACGCGCTGGTGCGGTGAGATGAGCCTGCTCGACGGCAAGGTGGTGATCGTGACGGGCGCGGGCGGCGGCATCGGCCGCGCCGAGGCGCTGCTCTTCGCG
>JBDHVF010000971.1:0-3357 GCA_039809605.1 Polyangiales bacterium
AGGCCCGTCGCGCGCCGCGCGCCGCCGCGCCGAGACGCGCGCCAGCCGCGCCGGCCCGCGCCGTCGATCCGCTCGCCCCCGACGAGACGCCGTACGCGCAGATCCGGCAGCGGAGCGCGCGCCCCTGAACGCTCAGCGATCCGGCGCGCTCGGCGGCGCAGAGGTGCCGTCGGCGTACTGGAGGATGTGCAGCTCGACGCGGCGGTTCTGCGCGCGGCTGGCCGCGTCGGTGTTGGGCACCAGGGGCCGGTCGGGCCCGTAGCCTCGGGCCACGAGGCGAGAGCCCGCGATGCCGTGCTCGGTGAGGTAGAGCCGCACGGCCTCGGCGCGCCGCTGCGAGAGCGACTGGTTGTACTCGGCCGAGCCGCGGTCGTCGGTGTGCCCCTGCACCTCGATGCGCGCGATCTCCGTGTGCGCCGCGATGAGGGCCACGAGCGAGTCGAGGATGTCGAAGCTCCGCCCGCCCACGATGCGGTCGCTCGCGGTGGCGAAGTTGATCGTGCCCAGGATGCGAATCACGCCGTCGGAGAGCGTCACGAGCGGCGGCCGGTCGGGGCACCCGTCGGCGTCTTCGAAGTTGTTGAAGGTCTCGGGGCGGTCGGGGCAGCGGTCGCGCGCGTCGGGCACCCCGTCGTGATCGGCGTCGGGCTCGGGGCAGCCCGCGCGCGCGGGGTCGGGGCGAGGCCCCTGCGCGACCGTGGGGCACTGATCGACGTGGTCGCTCACGCCGTCGCCGTCGCCGTCGCCGTCGGGGCAGCCCGCGCGGTCGGGGTCGGGGTGCGCGCCCGCGGGCGTGCTGCGGCAGAGGTCCTGCGCGTCGAAGACGCCGTCGCGGTCGCTGTCGGCGTCGGGGCACCCGCGGCGCGAGGGGTCGGGGTGATCGCCCGGAGGCTCCGTCGGGCAGAGGTCGTCGGGGTCGAACACACCGTCGCCGTCCTGATCGCGCGGGGGCTCGGGCACGGGCGGCGGTGGGGGCGGCGGAGGAGGCGGAGGAGGCGCGGCGGCGGGCACGCGCAGCGCGAGCGACACGCCCGCGGTGATGAAGCGCGCGTCCTGGGGAAAGGGCTCGGGCGATCCGTCGGAGAGGGTGTCGGGCTGGATCACCTGCCCGTACCGCACGAAGGGGCCGAGCGCGACGGCGCGGGTGAGGTCGAACTCGAAGCCCGCGCCCACGTCGACGGTGAGCCTGCGCACCCGGCCCGTGAAGCCCGTGCCGAGGTTGGCGTCGACGAAGAGCCGCCCCGCGGAGCCCACGCGCGGCTCGACGCGCAGCCCGCCCGACGGCACGAAGACCCAGCCCGCGCCCGCCCCGGTGGTCGAGGGGAACACCCAGCTCGCGGCCGAGACCTGCACCGACACCGGGGCGATGACCTGCACCGCGAGCCGCGCCGCGCCGAGCAGCGCCACCGAGCGAAAGCCCTTGGCGTTGCCGTCGTACGCGGCCGGGTCGTCGTTGCGCTGAAACGGCGAGAGCATCGCGCCCGCGCCGAGCTCGAAGCGCAGCGCGAGGCGCTCGACGAGGCGCTCCTGCGCGCACGCGGCCGAGGGCGCGAGCGCCGACGACAGCGCGAGCGCGGCGGTGCTGGCTGGTACGAGGCGGCGCATCGGTCTGGACCTCCCGCGCGGTGCGAAAGCTGCTCGCGGCATCCTGTGCCGCATCGCGCTCGGAGCACAACAAAAAGCACGGCGCGCGCGGCCTCGGACGTTCGCTTGACCCCGAGACGCGCCCGCGCCTACCGTCGCTCGCGGCGCGTGCCGACGCGCGGAAATCCCTAGGCGGGCGTGCGGGTCGAAAGGCGACGACACGAATGATTCCTGGCTCACCGTTGCGCGTCGTGGGGCCGTGGGTGCTCGCGCTCACGGCGCTCGCGAGCTGCGCGGACTTCGAGTTCGGCCAGTCGGTCGTCGGCGGCGACGCCGCGCACGAGCCGCCCCCCGACGCCCCGCCCATCGACGCGCCCGACGCGGGCCTCGACGCGCCCGACGCGCTCGACGCGCCCGACGTCGGCGACGTCTCCACCGACGGCGACGTCGGGCCCGCGTGCTCGCCCGCCGACGACCGCTGCCCGCGCGGGCAGTACTGCAACCCCACCACGCTGCGCTGCGCCGACGGGTGCCGCACCGACGACGACTGCCTGCTGCCCTCGACGGGCGACGCGGGCCCCGGCGCGCGGCGCTACTGCGACGTGGGGCGGCGCGTTTGCGTCGGCTGCCGCCGCGACGCCGAGTGCCCGAGCGGGCTCTTCTGCGCGGCCGGCGAGTGCACCACGTCGTGCTCGGCCACGCGGCCCTGCCCCACCGGGCAGACCTGCTGCGGCGGCGCGTGCGCCGACACGCGCGACAACGCCGCCCACTGCGGCGCGTGCGGCGTGGCGTGCTCCGCGCCCAACGCCCGCCCGGCGTGCCGCGACGGCGCGTGCGCCGTGGGCGCGTGCGTCGAGCCCTTCGGCGACTGCGACGGACGCGCCGCCAACGGCTGCGAGACCGACCTGCGCGCCACCGCCAACTGCGGCGCCTGCGACCGCGCGTGCCCCGTGCGCCCCAACGCGACGCCCGTGTGCGACGCGGCCCGCGGCGCGTGCTCGTTCACCTGCAACCCCGGCTTCGCCGACTGCGACGGGCGCCCCGAGAACGGCTGCGAGGCCGCCCTCGCGGCCGACCCCCTCAACTGCAACGGCTGCGGCAACCGCTGCACGCTCCCCAACGCCACGCCCGGCTGCGCCGCGGGCCGCTGCACCGTCACCGCGTGCGCCGCGGGCTGGGGAGACTGCGACACCCTGGCCTCCAACGGCTGCGAGTCGAACCTGCGCGCCGACGTGAACCGCTGCGGCGCGTGCACGCGCGGCTGCGCGGCGGGGCCTCACGTCGCGTCGAGCTGCGTCGACGGCGCGTGCCGTTCGGGCTGCGAGCCGGGCTTCGTCGACTGCAACGGCCGCGCGGGCGACGGCTGCGAGGTCGACACCCGCGCCGACGTGGTCAACTGCGGCGCGTGCGGCGCGCTCTGCGCCCCGGCCCACGCCACGGGCCGCTGCGCGTCGGGCGCGTGCGTGATCGGCGGGTGCGCCGCGGGCTTCTCCGACTGCGACGGGCGCCCCGAGAACGGCTGCGAGGTCGACCTCACGTCGTCGCTCACGAGCTGCGGCGCGTGCGGGCGCACCTGCCCCGCGGGCCAGGTGTGCCAGTCGGGCGCATGCACGATCGACTGCGGCGCCCTCGCGCGCTGCGGCGCCTCGTGCGCCGACACGCGCACCGACCCGATGAACTGCGGCGCGTGCGGCCGCGCGTGCCCCGCGGGCCAGGTGTGCGCCGCGGGCGCGTGCACCGTCGTGTGCCGCGCGCCCGAGACGCTCTGCGGCG
>JBDHVF010000972.1:0-3356 GCA_039809605.1 Polyangiales bacterium
GGTGATCCCCTTCGGGCCCACGCTGCACCTCGACCACCTGCGCGACCTGTGGTCGCCCGAGTGGGCCAACGACCCCGCGGCGCGCACGATCCCGATGCGCATCACCACCCTCGACGTGGGGCTGCTCTACGTCTTCGCGGTGGCGGGCGCGGGCGTGATCGGCGCGGCGCTCGCGGGCTGGTCGTCGAACAACAAGTTCTCGCTGCTGGGCGGCCTGCGCGCGTCGAGCCAGATGGTCTCGTACGAGGTCGCGATGGGCCTGTCGCTCGTCGGCTCGTTCATGATCTACCAGTCGGTGCAGCCCGGCGACATGGTCACGTGGCAGATGCAGCACTGCTGGGGGATCTTCGTGCAGCCCCTCGCGTTCGTGCTCTTCGCCACGGCGGCCATCGCCGAGACCAAGCGCGTGCCCTTCGACGTGCCCGAGGGCGAGAGCGAGGTCGTCGCGGGCTACTTCACCGAGTACGCGGGGCTCAAGTTCGGCATGTTCGCCTCGGGCGAGCTCGTCGAGGTCTGCACGTCGAGCGCGATCCTCACGGTGGTCTTCCTCGGCGGGTGGCAGTTCCCCTTCGTGCAGAACACGGGCTTCGAGTTCCACTACCTCGGCATCGATATCTCATGGCACTGGGCGCACATCATCGTGGTGCTCGTGGGCCTGGTGAGCTTCGTCCTCAAGGTCGTGGGGCTCATCTTCCTGCAGCTCCAGATCCGCTGGACGCTGCCGCGCTTCCGCTACGACCAGATCATGATGCTCGGGTGGAGGATCCTCCTGCCCGCGGCCCTCCTGAACGTGCTCCTGACGGGCACGGCGATCCTCTTCATGAACGGCCTCGCTCCCGCGGCCGGAGGTGCGACCCCGTGACGGCGACGACGAAGGTTCTCCGCAAGCACCAGCGCACGCTCGCCGAGCAGAGCTACCTGCTCGAGGTGGTGAAGGGCCTGGGCGTGACGCTCCGGCACTTCTTCAAGGGCACCGGGCAGCTCGTGTCGGGCAACAAGCCCTCGCCCATCACCGACCCCTACGCCGAGGGCGTGGCGACGCTCGAGTACCCCGAGGAGAAGCGCCCCTACGCCGACCGCTGGCGCGGCGTGCACCGGCTCACGCACCGCGAAGACGGCTCGCCGCGCTGCGTGGCGTGCCTCTGCTGCTCCACGGCGTGCCCGGCGCAGTGCATCTACATCAAGCCCGCGGAGTACCCCGAGGGCGACCCCCGCCGCGGCTACGAGCGCTACCCCGACGAGTTCGTGATCGACGAGCTGCGCTGCATCTTCTGCGGCTACTGCGTCGAGGCGTGCCCGTGCGACGCCATTCGCATGGACACGGGCTACCACATGACCGCGCTCGACCGCCGCGACGCGTTCATCTACGACAAAGAGAAGCTCATGAGCCACGTCGGGCAAGACGGCTCGCAGAAGAGCGCCAACCCCCGCCACGAGCCCGGCGACCCCACGTTCCCCGGCGTCGACCGCCTCCGCGGCGGGCACTGAATCGCCCTCGCGCGCAGTCATCGCCAGGTGGCGGATCGCCACCCCCTCGCCACCCCCCGCCACCCCGTTCCGCCACCCCGATTCGTCGCGAGCCCGCGCATTCTCGCGCGGCACGGCCGTTGAGAGCGCGCGGCCGCGTGGCCGACCCGTACGACATCTTCGCGAAGGACGTGCTCGAACTGCTGCTCGAAGACGCCGGACGCGTGGAGCGGCAGCTCGAGGTCACGCTCGGCGCGCAGTTCGTCGACACGGCCTTCGTGCCGTCGGCCGAGGGCGGGGCGCTGCTGGCATCGCGGGGCCTGCTCGGGCGCATGGCGGCGGCCGCGTGCGGCTTCGAGTGCTTCCACGACCCGCCGTCGGTCGATGCACTGCGCGACGTGCTGCGCAAGCACCTGGCGTGGCACCAGTCGCGCGTGCTCCGAGAGCGCCGAGGGAACGCGGCCGCAAAGCTCGCGATGACGGCGCTCTGGGTGGTGAGCGCGGGGCGCCCCGCAGTGTCATTCGCCGCGCTCACTCCGACGCCGTCGACGGCGTGGCCGCAGGGCTTCTACGACGTCGTGACGCCGCTCCTTGGGATGCGCGTGGTGGTGGTGCGCGAGCTGTCGATCACGCGCGAGACGCTGCCGCTGCGGCTGATGGGGCGGGGGCGCGTGCTCGACGCGGCGCTCGACGAGCTCGTGCGGCTGCCGCACGACGCCTGGGAGCGAAGGGTCGCCGACGCGGTGGTAGACTTCGCGCGTCGCCGCAAGGTCTCTTCGGAGGAGCACATGGCAAGGGTCACGGAAGCGCTCAAGGCGTTCAAGGAAGAGCTGCGCAACGAGGGGCGCGTCGAGGGCCGCGTCGAGGGCCGCGTCGAGGCGCTTGCGGCGCTCTTCGAGCGCAAGCTCAAACGTGCGCTCTCGGTCGACGAGAGCGCGACGCTCCGCGCGCGCTTCGATCAGCTCGGCCCCGCGCGCCTCGGCGAAGTGCTGCTCGATCTCGCGCCCGACGCGCTCGCCGCGTGGCTCGCCGACCCGTCGGCGCGGTAGGCAGGCGCTCTGCCGCATCCGCCCGCGTCGCCCCACCGAAGAACCCCTGCCGCGCGAACGTCGTTGACACCGCTCCCGGCGTCGTTGGAACACTCTGCGCCGCAACAACATCCCCGCGGAGGAACACTCGATGCTCGCTCGCACCGCACGGCTCCTGGGCGCCCTCGCGCTCGCGGCGCCGCTCTCCTGCTCGTCGACGCAGACCTCGGTGAACACGGCTCAGGGGGGCGAATCGCAGGGCCCCGTGCGCGTGTTCACCGACAGCGACCTCGTGACCGACGTGGCCGCGTCGGACCAGAACCTCTACGTCGCCACGTACCGCGGGATCGTGAAGTACCCCGCCAACGGCGGCGCCGCGACGCGCATCACCCACCACGACGGCCTGCCCGACGACGCCGTGCTCGCCGTGTCGGTCACCGACGACGGCGCGAGCCTCTGGGCCGCCACCGCCGCGGGCGTGGTGCGCAAGCAGGGCGACGGCGCGTGGGCGCCCGCGGGCCCCGCGCAGCCCGACGTGGGCAGGGCCACGGCCATCCTCGCGCTCGCGAACAACGGCGCGCTGCTCGGCGGCGAGCACGGCCTCGCGC
Source organism: Polyangiales bacterium (assembly GCA_039809605.1). Taxonomy (GTDB): domain Bacteria; phylum Myxococcota_A; class Polyangia; order Polyangiales; genus CAISKJ01. The sequence continues at coordinate 3,104 of JBDHVF010000972.1, forward strand.
GCTTCGACGGAGAGAAGTGGCAGATGCTCACCGACCGCTACCAGGTGACGGCGCTCACGAAGGCCGGCGACCGCGTGGCCGTGGGCACGGCCAACCAGGGCGTGCTGCTCTTCGCGCCCGACTTCGCGTCGCTCGACGAGCACGGCCTCAACGCGGGCGTGCCCGAGTCGCTCGTGCGCGACGTGGTGGCCGCGCCCGGCGGCAAGCTCTGGGCGCTCTTTCAAGGCACCGGCGGCGAGGTGCTCGGCTACTA
>JBDHVF010000973.1:0-3354 GCA_039809605.1 Polyangiales bacterium
GGGCGGGAGGTTCTGGATGCCGCCGACGACCAGGTACGCGGTGCCGAAGAGCCAGTCCCACACGGCGAGCTTGGTGGCGAAGTTGATGTCGTGCTTCTCGCGCGCGTGGTGCCAGCGGTGCATCTCGGGGCCGTTGATCACATACTGGAGCGCGCCCTCTCGCACGTCGAGGTTGGCGTGGATGTACATGCCCCACACGGCGTCGAGCACGCCCTTGGCGAGCGCGACGCGGGGGTCTGCGCCGAGCAGCACGATGGGCGCGTACTCGACCGACTGGTTGATGAGAATCTCGACGGGGTGCGAGCGCGTGCCCGAGAGCCAGTCGACCTGGCGCGTCGCGTGGTGGGCCTCGTGCGTGCGCCAGAGCATCGGCACGCGGTGCTGCGCCCTGTGGAACCAGTAGATGTAGAGGTCGTGCGTGACGAAGAAGAAGAGGATCTGCGCGGCGAGGGGCCACGAGGTCACGAGCTGCAGGCGGGAGAGGCCCGACGCGCGATCGACCCTCGCGATGAGGGCGTTGATGGCGACGCCGAGGACGGCGCTCTGCACGACGCCGTAGGCCACGAGGTCGACCCAGAAGCCCTCGCGAAAGAGCCGCTGGCCCGGCGCGTAGGGGTAGCGCCGCTCGAGCGCCGCGAAGGCGCACGCCGCGGCGACGATGACCGCGAGGGTGACGACGCCGCCCACGGAGCGCCTCGCGCGGTCAGTGGTGGGCCGCGGCGCCGTTCGAGGGGCGCGGGGCGACGCTGTGGCGCGGCAGCGCGGGCTGCGGGGTGGGCGCGGCCGCGGCGGGCTGCGGGGCGGGCACGCGCCGGAGCTTCTTTCGCATGGGCAGCTCGGCGTCGTAGACGCGCTTGATGCCGTCGCCGAGGCTGCGCTCGACGTCGCGGATGTTCTCGACGAGGCGCGCGAGGCCCGCGAGCTCGACGCTCGCGGCCTGGTCGCTGCCCCACATGGCGCGGTCGAGGGTGACGTGGCGCTCGATGAACGAGGCGCCGAGCGCGACGGCGGCCCACGTCGTCGCGAGGCCCACCTCGTGGCCCGAGTAGCCCACGGGGCAGTCGGGGTAGAGCGCGCGCAGCGTCTGGATCATGCGGAGGTTGAGCTGCTCGGGCGGGCAGGGGTAGGCCGAGGTCGAGTGCGCCACGAGGAGCCCGTCGCGGCCCACGGCCTCGACGGCGGCGACGATCTCGGCGAGGGTCGACATGCCCGTCGAGAGGATCATCGGGCGGCCCGTGGCGCGCATGGCGCGCAGGAGGTCGTGGTCGGTGATCGACGCCGAGGCGACCTTGTAGCAGGGCGGGTCGAAGCGCTCGAGGAACTCCACCGAGGGCTCGTCCCAGGCCGAGGCGAACCACGCGATGCCGCGGGCGCGGCAGTGGGCGTCGAGCTGGCGGTAGTCGTCTTCGCCGAGCTCGATCTTGCGGCGGTAGTCGATGTACGTCATGCGGCCCCAGGGCGTGTCGCGCTCGACGCCCCACTGGTCGCGCGGCACGCAGAGCTCGGGCGTGCGCTTCTGGAACTTCACCGCGTCGCAGCCCGCGGTCGCGGCGCCGTCGACGAGCCTCTTCGCGAGCTCGACGGACCCGTTGTGGTTGATGCCGATCTCGGCGATCACGTAGACGGGCTGCCCCTCGCCGACGAGCCGGTCCCCGATGGTGACGGTCACGTCCTTCACGTCGCACCTCCGTTGCTTGCCGCGCGCAGCGACAGGATCCACTCCGCGAACTCACGAAACGCGCCGTGGCCGCCGGCCACCGCGCCCGCGTGGTGCACCGCCGCGCGCACCTCGGGCACGGCGTCGCCCGGCGCGCCCGTCAGCCCCTCGACGCCCACGCGCGCGAGGAGCCCCAGGTCGTTCACGTCGTCGCCGATGAAGGCCAGCTCGCGGGGCGCGCGGCCCGTGGCGCGCAGCACCTCGTCGAAGAGGGCGGCCTTGTCGCGCGCGCCGAGCCACACGTGCTCGACGGCGAGCTTGCGCGCCCGCGCCGAGAGCGAGGGCGACCGCTCGCCCGACACGATGGCCGTGGCGACGCCCGCGTCGCGCAGGCGCTCGACGCCCATGCCGTCGCGGATCGAGAAGCGCTTGAGGGCCTCGCCCTCGGGCCCGTAGTAGACCCCGTTGTCGGTGAGCACGCCGTCGCAGTCGGCGAGCACCAGCGTGACGCGCCGGGCGCGCAGGGCGAGCTCGCCGACGCTCACCAGCACGTCCAGCCCCCGTCGACCACGAGGTTGGCGCCCGTCATGTACGCGCTGGCGTCGCTCGCGAGGAACACCAGCGCCCCGCGGTAGTCGTCGGCGCGGGCCATGCGCCCGAGGGGCGTGCGCGCGGCGTAGCGCTCGACGAACCACGCCTCCTGCCCGCTCTCGACGCCGCCCGGCGAGAGCGCGTTGACGCGCACGCCCGCGGCGCCCCAGTACGCCGCGAGGTAGCGCGTGAGCATGAGCACCGCGCCCTTGGTCGTCGGGTACGCGGCGCTCTTCCACATGGCCCTGGTGCCGTCGGGCCGCACGTAGAGCGACTGGTCGGGCGCGACGACGCCGTAGGTCGACGCGACGTTGACGATCGCCCCGCGGCCCCGCTTCGCCATCTCGCCCCCGAGGGCCTGGCAGCAGAGGAAGGTGCCCGTGACGTTCACGTCGAGCGAGCGCTGCCAGACCTCGAGCGGCAGGTGCTCGAAGCGCGCGTGCGCCAGGGCCGCCTCGGGGCTCTCGAAGCGCTCGTTGACCGCGGCGTTGTTCACCAGCACGTCGACGCGGTCCCAGCGCGCGAGCACCTCGTCGCGCACGCGCGCCACGTCGCGGGCGAGGGTGATGTCGCACCCGAGGCCCAGGTGGCCGGGGCCCAGGGTGTCGGCGAACTCCTGCGCGGCGGGGCCGTTCACGTCGACGGCCGCGACGCGCGCCCCGGCTGCGGCGAGGGCCTCGCAGTGCCTTCGGCCGAGGAGCCCCAGCGCCCCGGTCACCACCGCCACGCGCCCGTCGAGCGAGAACACGCCCTCCATCGCTCACCCCCGCCTCGGCCGCGTGTCGAAGTTGCCCGTGCGGCGGAACACGGGCTCGAGGGGCTCTCCCACGAGCGCCCTCCGCGGGTCGCCCGAGGCCACCGCGTCGCGCACCACCGCCAGCGACTCGCGCACGGCCGAGAGCACGTAGCGCGCGTCGTCGTCGGTGTGCGCCTGCGCGAGGTTGAAGAACCCGCCCCAGAGCACGCCCCGGCGAAGCATCTCCTGCTGCATCAGGGCCTTGAGCACCAACGGGTCGCCCGCCGACGCGTCGAAGACCGCCATGCCCCGGTAGTCCATGCCGACGCAGCGGGTGAAGGTCGCGCCCGCCTCGCGCGCCATGGCGTCG
>JBDHVF010000974.1:0-3353 GCA_039809605.1 Polyangiales bacterium
GCCGCCTCGCGCCGCGCCGCGAGCGCGCGCCCTCGCCGCCCGACGCGTCGGCCGTCGCCGCGGAGCCTCCCGTCGAGCGCGCGACGCTGCGCGTGTCGTCGATCCCCTTCACGCGCGTGGTGGTCGACGACGGCGCGCCCGTCGGCGTGCCGCACGAGTTCGCGCTGACGCCGGGGCGCCACCGCGTGCGCGCGCGCTACGTCGTCGACGGCGGCGCGGTCGACGTCGAGCGCGTCGTGGAGCTCGCGCCCGGCGAGACGCAGACGCTCGGGCTCACGCCGTGACGCGGGTCACACGCCGAGCGCGACGAGCACGGCGCGCAGCACGTCGCGGCGCGAGGTGCGGAGCACGGTGAGGGCGCCGTCGACGGCCCACCAGCGCACGTCGCTGAGCTCACCGCGCGCGGGGATGAGCGTGGGCTCGGGGTCGGTGAGCGCCGCGGCGAGGTAGCGCACGGCGAGGTTGCCCTTCTCCGAGCGCTCGTCGAACACGAGGTCTTCGAAGAGCTCGAGCTGCAGGCGCATGAGCCCGGTCTCTTCGAAGAGCTCGCGCAGCGCGTTCTCGACCACGCTCTCGCCGCGGTTGCGCTTGCCCTTGGGAAAGCCCCACTGCCCCATGGGCGTCTGCACGAGCAGGCACTCGACGACGCGCTCACGCCGCCGCAGCACGACGACGCCCGCGCACGGCGGCGGGGGGGATGCAGCACGGGTCAATGCCATCGAGACGCGCTCACGGCGCGCACCGTAGCGCGGCGCGCGCCGTGCGAAAACGGTTCACCGAGGGGGATTCGTGCGAGGAGGGGAGGCGAGGCCGATCACTTCTTGCCGGTGCCCTTGCCGGGCGCGGCCTTGCCCTTGCGGTCGCCCGAGTGCCCGTGGAACGTACGGGTGGGGGCGAACTCGCCGTACTTGTGGCCGACCATGTTCTCGGTCACGTACACGGGCACGAACTTGCGGCCGTTGTGAACCGAGATGGTGAGGCCCACCGCGTCGGGCGTGATGGTGCTCCGGCGCGACCAGGTCTTGATGACCTTCTTCGACTTGTCCTGCACCGCGGCCGACACCTTCTCCTGGAGGTGCAGGTCGATGAACGGACCCTTCTTCAGCGAACGAGGCATGGGTGTGCTCCTCAGCCCTTCTTGCCGCGGCGCTGAATGATCATCGCCTCGGTGCGCTTGTTGTGTCTGGTCTTCTTGCCCTTGGTGAGCCAGCCCCACGGCGAGCAGGGCTGACGGCCGCCCGACGTGCGACCCTCGCCGCCGCCCATGGGGTGGTCGACGGGGTTCATCGCGACGCCGCGGTTGTGCGGGCGGCGACCGAGCCAGCGCGAGCGGCCGGCCTTGCCGATCGTCACGTTGGCGTGGTCGAGGTTGCTCACCTGCCCGATCGTCGCGCGGCAGTCGAGGTGCACCTTGCGAATCTCGCCCGAGGGCAGGCGCACCTGGGCCCAGTCGTCGCCCTTGGCGATGAGCTGCGCCGCCGAGCCGGCCGAGCGCACCATCTGGGCGCCCTTGTTGACTTTGAGCTCGATGTTGTGGATCACCGTGCCGAGCGGGATGAACCGCAGCGGCAGGGCGTTGCCGGGCTTGATGTCGGCGTGGCGGCTCGAGACCACCGTGTCGCCCACCTTCACGCCGTCGGGCGCGAGGATGTACGTCTTCACGCCGTCGACGTAGTGCAGCAGCGCGATGCGCGCCGTGCGGTTGGGGTCGTACTCGACCGCCGCGACCTTCGCGGGGATGCCCACGCGGCTGCGCTTCCAGTCGATGACGCGGTAGCGCTGCTTGTGGCCGCCGCCGCGGAAGCGGCTGGTGATGCGGCCGTAGTGGTTGCGCCCACCGGTGGAGGTCTGGTGCTCCGTGAGCTTCTTCTCGGGAGCCTTCTTGGTGAGGTCGGCGAACGAGGTGACCGTCAGGTACCTGCGCGCGGGAGTCCTCGGTCGGAACGTCTTGATGGCCATGGCGCTTCTCTACTACCTCACGAGGCCTCGAAGGCCGGGATCTTGTCCCCGTCACGCAGGGTGACGATGGCCTTCTTCCAGTTCTGGGTCTTGGCGTAGCCGCGGCCCATGCGCTTCATCTTGCCGCGAACGACCATCGTGCGAACGGCCGTCACCTTCACGCCGAAGGCCGTCTCGACGGCGGCGCGAATCTGATGCTTGGTCGCCTCGCGCGCCACCTCGAAGAGCACCTGGTTGTGCTCCTCCTTGAGGGCCGTGCCCTTCTCGCTCAGCACGATCGGGCGCTTGAGGATGCTGGGGATCGAAGACATCGACATTCCTCCTACGCGCTCAGGCGCTTCTCCAGGGCCCGCGCCGCGTCCTGCGTGAGGATCAGCGTGTCGTGCCGCAGGAGGTCATAGACGTTCACGCCCTCGGGCGGCAGGAACGTCGCGTTCTCGAGGTTGCGCGTCGAGAGCCGGAGCTTCTCGTTCGCGGCCGTGTCGACCACCACCGTCGAGCCCGCCGTCTTGAGCGTGCCCAGGGTGTTCGCCACGGACTTGGTCTTGATCGCGTCGAGGGTCCACCCGTCGATCACCTTCACGCGGCCCTCCTTCACGAAGAGCGAGAGCGCGTGGCAGAGCGCGCCGGCGCGCACCTTCCGCGGCGGGCGGTACGAGTAGTCCCGGGGCTGCGGCACGTGCACCTTGCCGCCCTTCGCGAAGATGGGCGCGCGGATGTTGCCGTGGCGGGCGTTGCCGGTGCCCTTCTGCTTGTAGATCTTCTTCTTCGAGCCCGCGACGGCGGCGCGGCCCTTGGCGGCGTGGGTGCCCGCGCGCCGCGAGGCGAGCTGCGCCTTCACCACCTCGTAGAAGAGGTCCTGGTTGATCTCGGTGATCCCGAAGACGGTGTCGGAGAGCTCGATCTCTCCGGTCTGCTCGCCCTGGGTGTTGAGCACGGTGAGCTTGGCCATGGAAGTTACTTCTCCCTCTCAGCTCTTGATCTCGACGTCGACGCCGGCGCTGAGGTCGAGCTTCATGAGCGCGTCGAGGGTCTGCTGGGTGGGGTTGACGATGTCGAGCAGGCGCTTGTGCGTGCGGATCTCGAACTGCTCGCGCGACTTCTTGTCGACGTGCGGCCCGCGCAGCACCGTGTAGCGGTTGATCTTCGTCGGCAGGGGGATCGGGCCCGCGACGTCCGCGCCGGTGCCCCGGGCGGTCTCGACGATCTCCTTCGCCGCCTGGTCGAGGAGGTTGTGATCGTACGCCTTGAGGCGGATGCGGATCTTGGTGGCAGCCATTCGAAAACCTCTAGTATGAAGAGTGATCGCGTCGGCGACTACTCGAGGATCTTGGTGACGACGCCCGCGCCGACGGTCTTGCCGCCCTCACGGATGGCGAAGCGCATCTGCTCCT
>JBDHVF010000975.1:0-3349 GCA_039809605.1 Polyangiales bacterium
GTGGTCGTGCGTGGGCGTGGTGCGCGAGCCGGGGGGCTTGGGGGCCGAAGGCGCGAACGCCACGCGGGGGCGCGAGTCGATGCCGCGCACGGGCGTCGGCTGCCCCGGCCCCCACGTGGTCGAGACCGCGGGCATGCCCTGCGACGGCGTGGGCGAGTCGCCCATGCCCGGCAGCGGGGTGAGAAAGCCCGAGATGAGCGACGGGCGCGAGAGGCCGCACGCCGCCTGCAGCTCGCGCGCGAACTCGGCGCCCGACTGGAAGCGGTCGGCCACGTTCGAAGCGCACGCGCGCGCGAACCACGCGTCGAAGCCCGGCGGCGCCGCGGGGTTCACCTGCGACGGCACCGGCGGGGGGGTGAGGCACACCTGCTTCACCAGGTCGCCGAGCGACGTGGCGTTGTAGGGGAGCTTGCCCGTCATCGCGACGAAGGCGCACGCCGCGAGGCCCCAGAGGTCGTTGTGCTTGTCGGCCGCGCCGCTCGCCAGGAGCTGCTCGGGGCTCATGAACGCCGGCGTGCCGAGCAGCACCCCGCGCGCGGTCGGGCGGCGCAGCGGCGAGGGCGTCACGCCGTCGACCTCCACGGGCGCCGCGGGCTCGAGCAGCACCTTCGCGACGCCGAAGTCCACGAGCTTGAGCGACCACGGCGCGTCGTCGCTCACCGCGTCGTCGTCGTGCAGGAGCATGAGGTTGTCGGGCTTCACGTCGCGGTGGATGATCCCGAGCTTGTGGGCCTTCTCGAGCGCGTGCGCGGCTTGAGAGATCACCGTCGCCACGCCCGCGGGCGTGAGGGCGCCGTCCTTCTCGACCACGTCGGTGAGGCTGCGGCCTTCGAGGTACTCCATCACGAGGTAGGGCAGGCCGCCGGGCGTCACGCCGTAGTCGTAGACGTGCACGGCGTAGCGCGACTGGAGCCGCGCCATCACCCGCGCCTCGGTCTCGAAGCGCGCCATCGAGTCGGCGTCCTTGGTGTACTCGGGGCGAATGAACTTGATCGCGACGCGCGTGCCCAGCGAGGTGTGCACCGCCTCCCAGATGGTGCCCATGCCGCCCGACGCGATGGGGCGAACGACCTTGTACTTGCCCCCCACGACCTTGCCCGCGAGCGTGGCCTGCGACGGGCTCTCGGGCTCGACCTTGGTCACCTCGAGCCCCGGCTCGAAGGCCTCGCCCGGCCGCGTGGCCGCGAGGCCGTACTTCTTCCGCGCCGCGAGGCCCCGCCGCGCCGTGGTGAGCCGGTCTTCGAAGTCCGAGAGGTTGATGGGCTTGGTGATGTAGTCGTCGGCGCCCGCTTCGAAGGCCGTGATCACGTCGTTCTTCTGCGCCTGCGGCGCGAGCAGCAGCACGTAGCGGTACGGCCGGTCGGTCTGCTTGCGGAGCGCGCGGCACACCTCGATGCCGTCCATGCCCGGCATCACCCAGTCGAGCACCACGATCTCGGGCGCGTCGTCGGCCTGTAGCATCTCCCACGCTTCGAGGCCGTCGCCCGCGAGCACGGGGTCGTAGCCCCATCGCTCGAGGTTCACCGCAAGGAGCTTGCGGGTGATCCGGTCGTCGTCGGCCGCGAGGATTCGCATCCGGGTGCTCACACCCTCCACAACGGCTGGGTCTGGCTGGTTCTTGAGGTCCGGGGGATTTTTCCCCACGGCCTCGGGGAGCGCCCGAGGGTCAGTGCGTGGGGATGCGCTCGGGGCCGCCGCGCTCGCCGAGGTTCTGGTCGTCGTAGTGCACGTAGACCCTCGTGCCGGGAGTCTGCGCCGTCGCGTACGCGGCGTGCCAGCCCTGGGGCACGCGCGGCTCGCTCCAGTCGAAGAACCACCGCGCGTCGGGCGGCGAGAGGTTCACGCAGCCGTGCGAGTGCATCAGCCCGAAGCCGTTGTGCCAGAAGGCCCCGTGCAGCGCGAACGACTGTTCGAAGTACATCACCCACGGCACGTCTTCGATGGAGTACGGGCCGTCGTTGCTGTTGCCGTCCATCGTGGTGGCGACGTGCTTCGACTGGATGCGGTAGCCGCCCTGGATGGTCTCGTAGTTCTCCGTGAGGCTCCCGCGGCGGCGCAGGCCCGTCGAGACCACGGTGACGTACACGGGCGTGGTGCCCTCGTACGCGACGGCCGACTGGTGGTCGAGGTTCACGTCGATCCACTTCTCGCCGGGCGCGAGGTCGGCGGGCGGGTCGTGGGCGGTGATGATCCGCACGTTGCGCGAGCGCACGAAGAGCCCGTCGGCGGTGCGGTGGTACTCCTCGGCGCCCACGCGCACGGGCGCGTCGCCCGTGAGCTGAAAGAACGTCAGCCGCGGCGCGCGCCCCGTGGCGCGCATGGCCGTGCCCACCTGCGTGAAGGTCGGCGTGACCGCGCTGATGGCGAAGGCCGCGGGCAGGTGCGCGGTGCCCTCGAGGCGCACGCCCTGAAAGACCGCGGCGGGGCGCAGCGTCGAGATCGCGCCCGCGCGCACGTAGCCGCCCGACTGCGTGTGCCAGTAGCTCGAGCCCGAGCCCGCGCGCACCTCGCGGTCGAGCGAGACGTACATGCGCCCGAGCATGCGGCGCAGGAGCGGCGTGTCGGGCGTGCCCGCGAGGTCCTCGATGCGCACGCCCGCGTCGGTGACGTCGGACGCGGCGCCCGCGTCGGTCGCAACGGGCTGCGCGGGCTGCGCGGGCGCCGAGGCGTCGTCGGCCGCGGCCACGGCGGCGTCGGCCGAGGGCGACGGCGCGGCCACGCGCGGCGCGAAGCGCTCGGGCTCGACGACGCGCTCGTCGTCGGTCGACGGCGCCCAGCGGTACATCGCCGCGGGCCGCGTGGTGATGCCGTAGAGAAAGGGCATCGGCGCGCTCAGGTCGGGCTGCGCGGGGAAGCGCCGCAGCCCGCGCGCCTCGAGCGACGACGTGAGCGCCGCGAGGTTGCCCACGCACACGTAGCCGCCGCCGTCGACCTGGTACCAGCCCGCGCCCGGCACCTCCCTGCGCACGGGGCAGCCGTCGTTGCCCACGGGGCCGCGCACGATCGCCACGCGGCCGCCCGCGCGCACGTACCCGATCCACCGCGCGCCGCCGCTCGGCGACTCGACGACGCCCGTGCGCAGCGCGAGCGCGGTGATCGTCGGGCGCGTGTCGACCGCGGCCGCGTCGCCCCCGTCGCTCTCCGCGCCCGCGTCGCCCACCACGCCGCTCGCCGCGTCGTCGGCCTCGACGCGCGCGGCGTCGGGCTGCACGACCACGACCGCGTCGTCGGGCGGCGCGACCGCAGCGTCGTCGGAGGCGAGGCCCACGGGCGCCGAGGGCGCCTCGGGGTCGGGGCGATCGGGCGAGGGCTCGCGCGCGGGCGTCGCGTTCCAGAGCTCGTCGAGGCG
>JBDHVF010000976.1:0-3338 GCA_039809605.1 Polyangiales bacterium
TCGGGGGAGCGTCAGCGGACACCGACCACTTGTGTCGATGTCTTCCTGCAACCAGGTTTTCAAAGATCGACGGAGACCGAGGTCTCTCTATCGTCCATCGGGCCTTCGGGGAGTCTCGACTGCGGGGCGGCGGTGCCGTCCCGGTGCTGTCTCGCTCCCGGCTTCCCGTCGGAGGGAGCGCTCTTGTAAGCGACTCTCTCTCGCCCGTCAACTTTATTTTTCGTCCGACTCTCTTTTTTTGTCGGCCGCCGGTGCTCCGTCCGAGCACCGTTCGTTGAAGGGGCGCGAAACCTACCTACGCCCCCGGCGGCTGTCAACGGTCTCGTTCATTTTCTTCGGAAGGGCTTTGGAGAAGGGCGTTTGCGACGGATCGGGGGGCGTCAGCCGGTGGCGAGCTGGACCTTCATGGCCTCGAGCTCGCGGGCGAAGCGGCCCAGCATGAGCCGGTGGAGGTTCAGCAGGCCGTAGCACGTCGAGAGGGGCGGCAGCCGGGGGTCGGTCGCGCCCTCTGCGCCGAAGCTCTCGACCACGCGCTTGAGCAGGTCTTCGACGGCGTCGAGCTTCTGCTGCACGCCCGTGGTGCGGCCGGGGATGACGCCCCAGAACGAACACGCGTCGCCGAAGTTGAGCGGCGAGCCGCGGAGGAACTTGCGGAGCGCGTCGCCCTTCGCGATCGCGCCGACGGCGAGCACCTCGTGGGGAGCGAGCACCACCGTGGGCCGCGGGGGCGCGACGCTCTCGGGCTTCGACGCGCGGGGCTCCTTGCGGGGCGCGGGCTTCGACGCGCGAGGCTCGTCGCGCTTCGCGGGCGCGGGCTTCGCGGCGGGCTGCTCGTCGGCGACGTCGGCCGAGGCCGCGGGGGCGGGCGCGGCGCCGGTGCCCGCGAGCACCGCCTGGAGCTGCTTCGCCACCGTGCGGCCCTTGCGCGTCACGCGGTACATCCGCTGGTCGGTGTGCTCGAGCCACCCGAGGCCGCAGAGCCCGTCGGCGCCCGAGAGCTTGGCGAGCACGCGGTTCGAGTCGGGGTGCTTCGCGAAGTAGCCGCGCAGCGAGAACGCCTCGGGAAAGAGGTTCCAGCTCCGCACGATGAGGTCTTCGACCGAGAACGCGTCGATCTCCTCGCCAAGCGCCAACGCCGCCACCAGGATCTTCTGCCGCACCGTGAGTTCCGCGCCCATTTCGATGTCCCTCTCGTGTTGAAGGCATCGTATTCCGGCGCTCTCTCACGTCGCCAAGAACGCTGCGACGAAAGCCGTTACGTCAACTCACCGCGCGCGCGAAAGCGCCCGCCGAACGTGGCCCCGTCGGCCACGCGCTCGACGCCGTGGTGCCCGCTCGCGGCCGCGTGCCGCAGCGCCTTGTAGACCGTCTCGACGTCGTCGACGCCCGCCGCGCGCGCCACCTCGTCGGCCGTGAGCGCTTCGCCCGCGCGCGCCCGCAGCGCCGCGAGCGACCGCGAGAGCGCGTCGATCACCGCGCCCGCGGCCTTCTTGCCCGCCTCGACGCCGGGCTGGTGGTACGCGTTCACGTTCACCATCGACGCGTAGAGCCCCACCGCGCGCTCGTAGAGCGCGATGAGCGCGCCCACCGACCGCGGCGACACCTCGTCGAGCGTCACCGTGAGCGAGCGCCGCCCGCTGTCGTAGAGCGCGCGGCGCGTGCCCTCGAGGAAGCCGAAGAGGTAGTCGCCCGAGGTCACGCCGGGCTCGACCTCGACCGAGTCGCCCGCGCGGTCGCGCAGCACGTCGATGAAGGTCACGAAGAAGTTCGCCACGCCGTCGCGGAGCTGCTGCACGTACGCGTGCTGGTCGGTGCTGCCCTTGTTGCCGTACACCGCGATGCCCTGGTGCACCACGCGGCCGTCGAGGTCGCGCTCCTTGCCGAGCGACTCCATCACGAGCTGCTGGAGGTAGCGCGAGAAGAGCTCGAGGCGGTCTTTGTACGGGAGCACCACCATGTCCTTCTCGCCGCGCCCGTTGGTGGCCCAGTGCCACGCGAGCGCCATCGCCGCCGCGGGGTTGCGCGCCACGTCGCGGCTGCGCGTGAGGGCGTCCATCGCGCGGGCGCCGTCGAGCATCGCGCGCACGTCGAAGCCCTGCAGCGCCGCGGGCAGGAGCCCCACCGCCGACAGCTCCGAGGTGCGCCCGCCGACCCAGTCCCACATGGGGAAGCGCGCGCGCCACCCGCCGCTCGCCGCCGCGCGGTCGAGCTCGCTCCCCTCGCCCGTCACCGCCACCGCGCTGCGCACGAACGACAGGCCCGCGCGCTCGTACGCGCGCGCCACCTCGATCATGCCGTTGCGCGTCTCCTTGGTGCCGCCCGACTTCGAGATCACCACCGTGAGCGTCTCGGCGAGCGGGCCCACGTCGCCGAGCGTGCGGTCGATGCCGTCGGGGTCGGTGTTGTCGACGAAGTACGCGCGGCACGGGTCCTTGGCCGTGCGCAGCGCGTTCGAGACGAACTGCGGCCCGAGCGCCGACCCGCCGATGCCCACCACGATCACGTTGCGGTAGCGCCCGCCGCCCGGCGGCGCCACGCGGCCCTCGGCCACCTCGCGGGCGAAGTGCTCCACGCGGTCGACCGTCGACTCGATCGCCTCGCGGATCTCGGGCGTCGGCGCGCGCGCCGGGTCGCGCAGCCAGTAGTGCCCCACCATGCGCCCCTCGTCGGGGTTGGCGATCGCGCCCGCCTCGAGCGCCGCCATCGCGTCGAGCGCGCGCTCCATCGGCCCGCGCATCGACGCGCGCCACGACGGGTCGATGTCCATCCGGCTCACGTCGAGCGAGAAGCCCATCGCCTCATCGGCCAGAAGCTCGCGCCGGTAGCGCTCCCACAGATCGTTCGCGTTCATGGCTCCATCCCCTTCGCTGCAGCGAAGCGGCGACGGTACCACAGCCCACGCGCGGGGCCCTTCTGATAGCATCGCCCGCGCGATGCGAGCCCCGCCCTTGCTTCTCGTGCTCGCGCTCCTCGGGTGCAGCGCTTCGGAGAGCCCATCCCCCGACGCCGGCGCCGGTCGCCCCGACGCGGGGCGCGAGTGCGTCTCGCCCCTGCAGTGCTCCGACGGCGTGGAGTGCACCGACGACCGCTGCGACGACGGCCGCTGCGTGCACGAGCCCACGGCCTCGCGCTGCGCCGCGGGCTCGGCGTGCGACCTCACGCGGGGGTGCCTGCCGCGCCGCCCGTGCTCGGCCGACGCCGACTGCGCCGACGCCGACCCGTGCACCGCCGGCGAGCGCTGCCAGCGGCCCGGCGGCTACTGCGTGTTCGACGCGCTGCCCAACGACACGTCCTGCGGCGAGGGCCGCGCCGGCCGCGGCGGCGCGTGCGCGTGCCCG
>JBDHVF010000977.1:0-3329 GCA_039809605.1 Polyangiales bacterium
CCCGCGCGGATGCGCAACCCCAACGCCCGCATCACCCGCGCGGATGCGCAACCCCAACGCCCGCATCACCCGCGCGGATGCGCAACCCCAACGCCCGCATCACCCGCGCGGCAGCGCTCCCGTCACGCCTGCATCACGCGCGCGGCAGCGCTCCCTCTCCCGCGACCTCGCGGGAGAGGGCGGGGGGTGAGGCTATGCAGGCTACTCGCAGGCACCCCCTCCCACGCTCCGCGTGGGAGGGGGACGGGGGGAGGGCTACGAGCGGGGCGCGCACGCGAGGGGCGCGCGCGAGGCGAGCGAGGTGCCGAGCGACGACGAGCCCGTGAGGTTGGTGTAGAGCGTCGGGCCCGACGACGAGCCGCGGTAGAGCTGCACGTAGCCGCGCCCCGGAAGGCCGACGACGAAGTCGGCGTAGCCGTCGTTGTTGTAGTCGCCGATGCCCGCCACCGCGGTGCCGAACGTGTAGCTCGACGAGCTCGACGGGGTGAGCGTGACCGAGGGCGAGCTCACGGTGCCGCTCGCGCGGCCGTAGTAGACGAACGCGCGGTCGGAGCCCGGCGCGCCCACGACGACGTCTCCGTAGCCGTCGCCGTTCACGTCGCCCGCGCCGTCGACGCCGAGGCCGAGCTGCGAGCCGCCGCCCGAGAGCGTCGCGCCGGGCGTGGTGACGAGGCCCGCGGCGCCGCCGTGAAAGACGTACGCCGTGGCCGAGTTGTACGCGCCGACGATCACGTCGGGGTAGCCGTCGCCGTTCACGTCGCCCGCGCCCGCGACGGCGCGGCCGAAGCCGTTGGCGCCCGACGGGGCCGAGACGCCCGTGGGGGTCGCGCCGAGGCCCGAGGCGCCGCCGTACCACACGTACACGATGCTCGACCCGTCGGTGCCCACGGCGATGTCTCCGTAGCCGTCGGCGTTCACGTCGCCGAGGCCCGCGACCGACACGCCGAAGTTCGAGCCCGACCCCGTGGGCGCGAGGGCCACGGGCGCGGTGGCGTCGAGGCCCGTCGCGCGGCCGTAGTAGAGGTACGCGCGGTTCGAGCCCGGCGCGCCCACGAGCACGTCGCCGTAGCCGTCGCCGTTCACGTCGCCCGCGCCCGAGAGCGACGCGCCGAAGCGCGTGACGCCCGCCGGGGCCGTGAGCGTGGTGGTGGGCGAGCTCGGGAGCGTCGACCCGGTGCTCTGGTAGACCGACACCTGGTTCGCGGTCGGCGCGCCCACGAGCGCGTCGCCGTAGCCGTCGCCGTTCACGTCGCCCGCCGCGGCCACCGCGGTGCCGGCCGAGACCGCGCCCGAGAGCGTCGAGTACGAGAAGCTCGAGATGCTGCCCGAGGTGTTGGTCCAGAACTGCGCGCGGCTGTAGGTGGGCACGCCCGCGATGAGGTCGGCGTAGCGGTCTCCGCCCGCGTCGAGGAAGGGGCCCCAGTACGACGACGCCGTCGTCGAGGCGCCGGCCATCACGGTGAACTCCCCGACGGGCCCGACGGCGCTCACGGGCGACCCCCCGATGAGCCCGGTGGCGCGCCAGAAGTAGGTGCCCGGCGCGAGCGAGATGGGCGAGTCGCCGCTCGCGCCCGTGAGGGTGATGGTCGTGGCGACCGAGGTGCAGCCGCGGTCGGCGCAGATCTCGACGCGCGCCCCCGTCTGCCCCGCGGGCAGCGCTACGCGGAAGCGCGGCCTGCGGCTCGTGGCGATGGCGCCGCTCGGCGGCGACACGGGGCGCGGCGACGCGCGCACGCACATCGAGCCCGAGAGCTGGTAGCCGTCGTTGCAGCTCACCACGCAGCGGCCCGCGGTGCACTGCGCGCGGCCGTCGGAGGGCGCGTTGCACGCCATGCCGCACCCGCCGCAGTGGGTGTTCGACGTGCGGGTGTCGGTCTCGCACCCGTCGGCGGGGTTCATGTTGCAGTCGCCCGCGCCGGTCATGCACGAGAGCGCGCAGCGGCCCGACGCGCACGCGGGCGCCGCGCCCGGCGCGCCGGGGCAGGCGTTGCCGCACGCGCCGCAGTTGGCCGGGTCGTTCGAGAGGGGCGCCTCGCAGCCGTTGAGCCCGTTGCCGTCGCAGTTGCCGTAGCCCGCGTTGCACGTGATGCCGCAGGAGCCCATGGCGCACGCGGGCGAGGCGTTGGCGGCCGACGCGCAGCGGCGCCCGCACGCGCCGCAGTTGACCGGGTCGCTCGAGAGGGGCGCCTCGCAGCCGTCGGTGACGGTCCCGTTGCAGTTGCCGTAGCCCGCGTCGCACGTGACGGTGCACGAGCCCGACGTGCACGCCGAGGCGCTGTTGGGCCGCGCGGGGCACGCGTTGCCGCACGCGCCGCAGTGCATCACCGAGGCGCGCGTGTCGGTCTCGCACCCGTTGGCGGCCATGCCGTCGCAGTTGCCCGACCCGAAGCTGCACGTGATGGTGCACGTGCCCCCCGAGCACACGGGCGACGCGCCGGGGCCGGGCGGGCAGACGTTGCCGCAGGTGCCGCAGTTCGACACGTTCGAAGACGTGATCGTCTCGCAGCCGTTCGACGCGTTGCCGTCGCAGTCGCCGTAGCCCGTGACGCACGTGAGCGTGCAGCGGCCCATGGCGCACGCGGGCGTGCCGCGCAGGCCCGAGGGGCAGACGTTGCCGCACGCGCCGCAGTTGCGGGGGTCGGTCATCGTGTCGACGCAGGTCGAGCCGCAGCGCATCGACGCCGGCGCGACGCAGCCGCTCGTGCACGCGTACCCGCCGGGCGCGCCCGCCATGGCCCCGCAGTTGGGGGCCGGGTCGCGGCACGCGTTGGTGCACGACCCGCAGCGCGCCGCGGTGTTGATCATCGCCTCGCAGCCGTCGTCGGGGTTGCCCGAGCAGTTGGCGCGTCCGGGCAGGCACGCGTCGGTGAACGAGCACCGCCCCGCGACGCAGCGCGCGCGCGTGGCGTCGATGCCGGGGCGCAGCGTGCAGTCGTTGCCGCAGAGCCCGAAGTTGTGAACGTCGGTGTCGGGGTCGGAGCAGAAGCCCGAGCAGCGCGTGCGACAGGGCGCGTCGGGCGCGACGTCGGGCGCGACGTCGGGCGCGACGTCGGGCGCGACGTCGGGCGCGACGTCGGGGCCCGCGTCGGGGGCCGCGTCGGGGCCCGCGTCGAGGGAGGCGTCGTCGGAGGGCGCGTCGTCGGAGGGCGCGTCGTCGCCGAGGTCGTCGGGCGCGTCGTCGCCGGTGTCGTCGGCGGCGGCCTTGTCGTCGAGGACGTCGTCGTCGTAGGGCGGCAGGGTGGAGTTGCCGGCCTCGCACCCCGCGAGCAGCGGCAGCGCGCAGAGCATGGAAGCAAGGACGTTCGTGCGGCGGTTCACGGCGGGGGGGG
>JBDHVF010000978.1:0-3319 GCA_039809605.1 Polyangiales bacterium
AACATCAACTCCCTGGTGCTCGGCGGAGGCATGGCCGTCGCGGGCCTGGGCGCCGTCCTCGCGGGCCTCTTCGGCATGCTCACGAGCCTGCGCGGGTGGGCGGCGATCCTGGGCGTGGTGGCGGCGGTGATGGCGCTCTCGGCGCTCAACGCGTGGCTCAAGCTCCGCAAGCGCGACATGAGCGTGCTGCTCGAGGCGAGCGGGTGGGCGGTGAACGTGCACACGGCGATCACCGCGCGCATCGCGAAGGTCTTCGCGTTCACGCCCGACCTCCCGAAGGAGGCGAAGCTCGATCACACCGACCTGCTCCCCGCGGCCGACGAGGAGGGCGGCGTGGCGTGGCCCGCCTTCGTGGCGCTCGTGCTCGCCGTGGCCGTCGCGGTGGCGTGGTACGGCCGCTTCAAGGCGCACTGGTTCTGAGCCCTCCCCCCGTCCCCCTCCCCCGGACGCGGGAGGGGGTGCCTCGAAGTAGCCTGCATACCCTCACCCCCCGCCCTCTCCCGCGATGTCGCGGGAGAGGGAGCGCTGCCGCGCGTCGACCGCATGGGTTGTTCGTCGAATTGCTCGCGCGATGTCAGCGCCGTCGCCGCTGCGCGGCCGACCGCACCGCACGCACACGATCGGCAGCAGCGGTCGATCGCATCGCACACGATCGGCAGCGCGGTCGATCGCATCGCACACGATCGGCAGCAGCGGTCGATCGCACCGCACGCAGACGATCGGCGGCAGCGCGGTCGATCGCACCGCACGCAGACGATCGGCGGCAGCGCTCCCTCTCCCGCGACCTCGCGGGAGAGGGCGGGGGGTGAGGGTATGCAGGCTACTCCCAGGCACCCCCTCCCGCTTCCGCGGGAGGGGGACGGGGGGAGGGCCTCAGCGCGCGGGGTACACGGTGAAGTCGAACTCGAAGCGGTCGCCGCGGTCACGGCCCTGCGGCGCCGCGAGCCGGCGCACCTCGTCGGCGGCGATGACGCCCTCGTAGCGCACGGCGCCCTCGGAGCCCACGAGACGGACGCGCACCATGGCCGTCGCGGGCTCGAGCACGAAGGCCTGCGCGCGACGCGGCACCTCGCCCGCCATCACGGTCACCACCGCGCCCGCGCGCACCCCGCCGTCGATGCCCTCGACCTCGACGCGGTCGATCGGGCACTGCGCGCGAGGGTCGTCGGCGCTCGGCGGGCGACAGCTCGGGAGCAGGAACCAGAGCTGCGCGCCCGAGCCCAGGGCGCCGAGCGAGCGCGCGCCGTCGGGCGCGGACATCACGTAGATGCGCATGCGGCGCAGCGTGTTCTGGAGGTCGGCCGCGCCCACGGGCACCAGCTCGGGTGCGGGAGCAGGCGCCACGGGCGCCGGCGGAGGGACCCGACGCGCAGGACGTCGCGGAGGCGCGCGTCGCGTCACCGGCGTCGACCCGACGACGGTGGGGACGGCCCACGCGGGCGCGGTCAGCGTCAGCGCGCCGAGCAACGGCAACAACCTGCGGATCATGCGACCGGTCATGGGACCACCCTTCGATCCTTTCGCTTCTTTCGAGGGAAGAGGCAGCAACCGCCAGACCAGCCCGGCTGTCACGTGAAGCGCCTTGTTTCCAGATGTTTTCGAAGGCCGAGCGCGGGGATGGTGCGCACGATCGGCGCGCGCGCACGGGCTGCCGGACGTGGCGTGCGCGGAGCGTCGGGTCAGGCCAGCGTGAGGGCGCGGGCGCGGCCGATGGAGGGGTCGGCGGAGGTGATGCGCGACCACGCGAGCGCGTCGGCGCGGCCGAGGGCGCCCGTGTCGAAGCCGTCTCCCACGAGCTGCCGGAGACCGCGGAGCGAGCCGTAGTAGTTGTCGGCGTCGTGGTCCTCGTCGGTGATGCACGACCGCACGAGGCTGCGCGAGACGTCCGGGAGGCAGAGCATTCGCAGCGCCGTCGACCAGAGCGCGTCGAGGCGGTTCTGGTCGTCGGGGAACTCCAACAGGCCCGCCATGGTGAGCAAGAGCGCGCCGCGGCGCGCGTGGGGCGGCGCGAGGGGGCCCTCGGCGGGCAGGTACCCGAGGTCGAACGCGCGGTTCATCGCCTCGGCGGCCACGAGCAGCCGCTTGAGCTCCTCGGGCGCGTGCGAGAGCCACGCGTGGAACATCACCTCGACGCGCAGCCCGCCCGGCATCGACCCGTCGGCGGCGTAGCGGCAGAGCGCGGGCAGGCGCGCGAGGTCCTCGCGGAAGGGCCCCGTGGGCACGTCGCACGGCGGCTCGAGGTGGCTGTAGTGGCCCGCGGCCTCGAACGCGTAGAGCAGCTCGACGCGCCCCGGCAGCGCGGCCCAGAGGTCGGAGTACTGCGTCACGCGGTTCATGCTCCCGGCCGCCCAGCCGAGGCCCCGCGCGGCCTCGCCGCCGATCTGCGACGCGGTCACGCCGGGGTCCCTCGGGCTCACCGCGTCGGCCATCTCGACCGCCACGTCGCGCACCGTGAGGTCGAGGAAGCCGTCGTAGAGGTCGGCGCGCGCGTCGTGGTTCACGTCGCTGTAGCGCGCGATCACGAGCGGGTGCGCGGGGCCGACGAACTGCACGAACTCGGGGTCGACCTCGCGCTGGGGGTGGTACCACTGCGCCGCGCGGATGCGCCCGTCGAGCGCCGCGTGCGCCTCGCGCGCGGCCATGCCCCGGAGCACCGCGACGAAGCAGTCGAGGCCCTCCGACGCCGTGACCCTGCCGTCGTCGCCCGTGCGGAAGTACGTCGAGTCCCACGACGAGTAGAGGTCGGCGTCGGGGAACATGCGCGAGAGCGCGAAGCGCGTGGTGAGCCCCGCGCACTGCGAGTTCATCATGAGCTTGTAGCCCTGCTGCGCGACGGCCGCGCGCGACGCGCGCATGTCGAACGACCCGAGCTGCGCGTGGCGGTTGATGAGCAGGCCCGCGAACCACGCAGACCCCATCTCGAAGCTCTCGTCGCCCGGCGACGCGGGCCGCGCGAGCACCCGCACCGCCTCGCCCGAGGGCGTGCGAAACGGCGCTTCGAAGCACCTGTACGGCGCCCCCTTCGAGGGCGGCGCGTCGGCGGGCAGCGGGGCCTCCTTGAAGCCGTGGGCGCGCACGAGCACCTCGCACTCGCCCTCGTGAAAGTCCCACGCGGAGCACATCGCGAAGCTCCACGGGCCCGTGAGGGAGTCGTAGGGCGGAGCCTCTCGCGCGAGGGTCTTCACCAGCGCGAGGGCGCGCGCCCGGTCGGCCGCGTCGAGCGCCGGCGCGCGGAGCTGCAGGAGCAGGATCGCGTGCGCCCGCAGCGGCGGGTGCGCCGCGGGGCCCCGCTCGGCCTCGACGAGCGCGACCACCTCGG
>JBDHVF010000979.1:0-3314 GCA_039809605.1 Polyangiales bacterium
CGGCGGCGCTCCTCGACGCGCTCGAGGCCACCGGCGCCACGGTCGACCGCGCGCGCACGACGGCGGCCCTGTCATCATGGCCGCCCGCCCTCACGTCGGCGCTCGCGCGCGTGCTCGCGGCCTCGTTCGACGCGGCGCGCGCCCGCGACCGCGGCCTGGCGTTCGCCACGGAGCCCGAAGACCGCGCGAGGCTCTTCGCCATCGGGCCGCACACGTTCCTGCCCACGGTGCGCGCGAGCGACCGGCCCGACTTCACGCAGGCGCTCGACCTCGGGAGCCTCCAGGGGGACGTCGCGCTGCCCGTGCCCGAAGCCCTGCGCCTCGCGCGCACGATCGAGTCGATCGACTGGGCGCCCCTGCGCGGCGCGATGGGCCCGTCGCTCGACCTCGACACGCCCATGGGAAAGGTCGTGGTGCGCGACGGCGCGGCGCACCGCTACGACGCCGACGCGTTCGCGCGCACGCTCGTGGTGATCGACCTCGGCGGAGACGACACCTATGAAAACCCCGCCGCGGCCAACGCCGACGCCGACAACTCCGTGAGCGTGCTCGTCGACCTCGCGGGCTCGGACACCTACGCCTACCGCGAGGTCGCGTCGCCGCTCGACCGCCCCGAGACGCTCCCGAGCGACCGAGACGGGCGCGCGCGCGCGGGCTCGACCGCCACGCCGTCGGTGTCGCGCACGGGCCGCCAGGGCTCGGCGCGCCTCGGCGTCGCGCTGCTCTACGACCTCGGCGCCTCGAGCGACCGCTACCGCTCGCTGCGCATGTCGCAGGGCTTCGCCGCGTACGGCGTGGGCGGCCTCTACGACGAGGGGGGCGACGACGAGTACACCGTCGAGGCCGGCGGGCAGGGCGCGGCCGTGGCGGGCGTGGCCGCGCTCGTCGACGCCGCGGGCGACGACCGATACACCGCGTGGGCCTTCGCCGAGGGCTTCGCGTACGTGCAGGGCGCGGGCGCGCTCTACGACCGCGACGGGCGCGACGTCTACGATTCGAAGCTCACGCCCGTGCTCTACGGCTCGCCGCAGGACATGACCGTCAACTCGAGCTTCACGCAGGGCGCGGGCTTCGGCCGCCGCGGCGACGCCACGGCCGACCGCACGAACATGTCGGGCGGCCTCGGCGTGCTGCGCGACCGCGCGGGCGACGACCGCTACGCCTCGTCGATCTTCGGCACGGCCACGGGCTACTGGGGGGCGATGGGCCTGCTGCTCGACGGCGCGGGCGACGACCGCTACGACGGCCGCTGGTACTCGCAGGGCGGCGCCGCCCACTTCGCCTACGCGGCCCTGGTCGACGGCGGCGGCCGCGACACGCACAACATGGACGCCACGCGCCAGAACATGACCGCCGGCGCGGGCCACGATTTCTCGCTGGGCATTCTCATCGCGCGCGGCGCCGAGGGGGACACCTACCGCGTGCCCAACCTCGCGCTCGGCGCGGGCAACGCCAACGGCGCGGGGCTCTTCGTCGACGAGGGCGGCGCCGACACCTACGAGGCCCCGAGCGCGCTCTCGCTCGGCAACGCGGCGCTCGAGACGCTCACCGACCCGGGTCGGCTCATGCGCCCCACGGTGGGCGTCTTTCTCGACGCCGACGGCGCCGACACGTACCGCCGCGCGGTCACGGGAGGCCCCGAGGGCAACGACCGCACGTGGACGCAGCGCATCCACCCCGAGGCCCCGAGCGAGCGCGGCTTCGGCGCCGACGCCACGGGCGCCGCGAGCGGGCTCTGACCGATGCCCCGCGTGGTCTTCGAGCGCACGCGCTTCGAGGTGAACGTGCCCGACGGGGGGCGCGTGGTCGACCTGTGCGACGAGCACATCCTGGCGGGGGTTCCGTTCGCGTGCAGGCACGCCAACTGCGGCACGTGCCGCGTGCGCGTGACCGAGGGCGCCGAGCTGTGCGAGCCGCCCGGCGACGACGAGCTCGACCTGCTCGAGCGGGTCTTTCACGACGGGCCCGACGTGCGGCTCGCGTGTCAGCTCGTCGTGCGACCGGGCGACGGCGTGGTGCGCCTGCGGGTGATGCTGTAGCGAGGCGCGGGCGTCGCGGCCGCGTCCCGCCGCTGGCGCGGCAGGGTCTTCGCCGCGGGACCGCGGGGCTTTTCGCGCTACGGCGCGTCCCCTATGCTTTCGCGAGATGCAGTTCCCCTCGCGATACGTGAAGCTCGACGAGGCGCGGCGGCGGTTCGGCGACCGCGTCGACCGCTTCGGGCGCTTTCTCCTCGAAGGAGACCCCCTCGCCGACGCGGCCGTCGACGCGCTCTCGGAGTTCACACGCGCGACGCGCGAGGCCATGGTCGACCGCGCGCTCGCCGAGGGGTGCGACCGGGTGACCGACGCGCCCGACGCGCTGCGCGCGCTCTTCGCGCAGGTCGAGCGCGTGCCCTTCTGGGTCGACTTCGAGCGCGCCGACCGCGGCGGCAGGGCCTTTCTCGAAGCGGGCCTGCTCGGGGGCATCACGCTCGGCGCCTACTCGCTCGTCGCGGGCTACTGCTCGCCCGCGGGCAACAAGCCCCTGATGTTCTCGGGGCGCCTCGCCGACGACGTGCTCCGCAGGCTCGCGGAGACGAGCCGCTTCGTCGAGGTCGTGTCGGCCGCGGGCGGGATGCGCCCCGGCCGCGAGGGCTTTCGCGCGTGCGTGAAGGTGAGGCTCATGCACGCCGCCGTGCGCAGGGGCCTCCAGCGCTCGCCGAGATGGAAGACCGACGACTGGGGCGTGCCCATCAACCAGGCCGACTCGGCCGGCACGTTGCTCTTGTTCTCGTACATCGTGGTCGACGGCCTCGAGCGCCTCGGGCACGTGATGTCCGACCGGGAGGTCGAAGACTTCCTCCACCTCTGGCGCTACGCGGGCTACGTGCTCGGCGTCGACCCCGAGCTCCTCTGCGCCACGCGCGCCGAGGCCGCCCTGCTCTGGGAGCTGCTCTCGTCGACGCAGGCGCCGCCCGACGACGACGCCCGCGCCCTCGCCCGCGCGCTCATCGAGAGCGGCCGCATCGCCGCGCGCAGCTCCGACGAGGCCGCGACGGCCGAGAAGCGCATCCCCTTCGCGTACGCGCTCTCGCGCTACCTCATCGGCGACGAGTACGCCGACCACCTGGGCTTCCCGAGGTCGCCGTGGTCGATGGCGTTCCCGGTGTTCCGCGCGCTCAACGCGGGGCCCGGCGCGAGGCTGCGCGCGCTCGCCCCCGTCGACCGCCTCGCGTTCGAACTCGGCCGGCGCTACTGGCGCGACGTCACCGCCGCCGCGCTGCGCGGCGTGCCCGCGGCGTTCTCCATGCCCGACCCCGCGCGCGCGCCATGAGC
>JBDHVF010000980.1:0-3301 GCA_039809605.1 Polyangiales bacterium
GCCGAGGGCCGACGCGAGCCCGCACGCGCGCGATGCGTCGCGCGCGACGAGGTGCAGGGCGCGAGCGGCGAGCACGTACACCGGGTAGCCCGGCGGGTGCGGCGCGAAGCGCGAGAGGTCGAACGCGCGCACGGCCTCGACGAAGCCCACGCCGTCCCAGTCCGAGGGCCACGGGGCGACGGCGAGAGAGAGCGCCACGAAGGCCGTCGCGGCGGCGTGCCAGGGGCGCATCGTGCGCGCAGGGTAGCGCGTTGGCGGCCCCGCGGCGGGTGGTGTAGAACGGCGCCCCGCGCATGGCGAACGGCAAGACGATCCTGCTCGTCGAAGACGAGCCCGCGATGGTGCTGGGGCTGACCGACGCGCTCTCGTTCGAGGGCTACCGCACCCTCTCGGCGGCCACCGGGCGCCAGGGGGTCGAGCTCGCGCGCGCAGAGAAGCCCGACCTGGTGATCCTCGACCTCATGCTGCCCGACACCAACGGCTACGAGGTGTGCACGCAGCTCCGACGGCTCTCGCGCACCGTGCCCATCATGATCCTGTCGGCGCGCAGCCAGGACGCCGACAAGATCCGCGGCCTCGACGCGGGCGCCGACGACTACGTCACCAAGCCCTTCTCCGTCGGCGAGCTCGTGGCGCGCGTGCGCGCGGTGCTGCGCAGGGTCGAGCGCGCCGCCAACGCCCCATCATCGGTGCGCATCGGCAAGGCCGACGTGCACCTCGCGGGGCACACCGCCACCGCCGACGGCCGCGAGGAGCCCCTCTCCTCCTACGAGGTCGCGCTCCTCTCGCTGCTGCTCGAGCGCGCGGGCGAGGCCGTCTCGCGCGACGAGATCCTCGACAAGGTGTGGGGCGTGCAGGCCATCAACAACCGCGCGGTCGACAACTTCATCGTGAAGCTCCGTCGCAAGGTCGAGCCCTCGCCCGACAAGCCCCAGCACATCCTCACGGTCTACGGCCACGGCTACAAGCTCGTGCTCTGATCTGGTGGGCGCGCGCGGCCGTGCGATACGATCCGCGCCCATGGCAGAGCGCCGCTTCCTTCACGCGACCGCCCTCACACTCACCGCGTGCCTCGCGGGGTCGTGCGCGCCCGACGCGGGCACCTCCGTCCCCCTGCCGACCATGCGCCTCCTCGGCGGCGCGCTCCTGAGCGAGCTCGGGCCCTTTCACGTGCGGATCTTTCCGAAGGTGCCCTCGATGCGCTGCGACGCGGCGCTCGGGCAGGTGCTGGTGAACGGCCGCCGCGACCTCAACGCGCTCCCCGGCCGCAACGTGCAGCCCGCCGATCGGTGCGGCCCCTCGTGGGCCTCGATGCAGTCGATGTACGGCACCGCGTCGCCCGTCGACGAGTGCATGCGGGCGCAGCAGGTCACGGTGAGCGTCGCGCCCGGCAGCTACATCGTGCTCGTGCACGGGCAGGGGCAGTTCCGGCTGCCCACGGGCGAGACGCGGTCGGGCATCAGGGGCTCGGGGTGCGCCGAGGTCACGCTGGCCGAGGGCGCCACGAGCGGCATCACCGTCGCGATGCTCGAGCAGGCCGACGACCGCGCCCGCTGCGGCGACGGGCTGCTCGACTCGAACGAGACCTGCGACCTGGGCATGGGGATGAACGGCGCCGACGGCTCCGAGTGCTCGGCGCAGTGCCAGACGGTCGCGCGCGTCGCGAGCAACAACGGGGCGGCCAGCGCCGCGGGCGACCGCCACCACGCGTCGGCGTCGTGGGCGTCGGGCGCGCCGCTGGTGGTGGCCTTCGACGTGGTCTCGCGCAGCTTCACCGACGTGCGCGCGCGGTACTTCACCGCCGAGGGCGCGCTCCCCACGGGAGGGGCGCTCATGGCCGACGTCGCGCTCGACGACGGCACGGGCGTGCAGCAGTTCCCCGCGGTGGCGCCGCTCGCGACGCCCGCGGGCTTCGTGGGCGCGTGGGAGTCGGGCAGCTCGACCTCGCGCAACGTGCTCGCCGAGGCATTCGAAAACCGCGCGCCGCCCACCAGCGCCGACCCCCGGTACGTGAGCGTCCCCGTGGCCGCCGCGGGGATGCTCCGCCAGCAGCCCTCGGTCGCCGTCGCGGGCACGCGCGCGCTCGTGGCGTGGCGTGAGGGCGACGGGGCCACGGGCTCGATGCGAGCGGTGACCTACGGGGTGAACCTCCCGCTCGGCAACCCCTCGACCCCGGTGCTGCTCGCGTCGACCGCGTTGGGCTCTCCCCGCGCCGTCGCGCTGCGCGACGGGAGCTTCGCCGTCGTGTGGACCGCCTCGGGCGACATCTTCGCGCGCAGGGTCACGGCCATGGGGGCGCTCATGGGCGACGTCGTGCAGGTCAACCCCATCAGCGCGCAGGTGCAGGATCAACCCGCGGCGGCCGCGCTCGACGACGGAGGCATGGTGGTCGCCTGGCACGACGCGGCGCCCGACGACGACGGCGCCACCGTGCGCTGGGCGAGGCTCGGCGCGAACCTCCAGCGCGTGGGCGACGCGCGCGTGGCGCCCACCACCACGGCCGGCGAGCAGTCGCACCCCACGGTGGCCGTGGGCACGGGCTCGGCCGCGCCGGTGCTCATCGCGTGGGACGACGAGGCGACCCATCAGGTCCGCGCCCGCCTCGTGCGCGCCGACGGCACGCCGGTGTTCGCGCGCGGCGGCGGCTCGACCAATGACTTTCAGGTGAGCGCGGGCGACGCGTCGGCGACGCGCGGAGAGCCCTCGGCCGCGGCCGGTGGCGTGACGGTGCCGCAGTTCGCCGTCGCGTGGGAGGACGCCGACCCGTCGATGCCCACGCGCCGCGCGGTGATGGTGCGGCTCTTCCCGCAGTGACGCGGCGCTTGACTCGGCTGCGCGGGCGTCATGTCGTGGCGGCATGACCCCGTCGCACGATGACCTCTACGTCGTCTCGGACCTGCACATCGGCGACCGCCCCGAGCGGTCGATCTTTCAAGACACGGCGCGCCTCGCGGCGGTGATCACGAGCCTCGCGGAGCGCGAGCGCGACCGCGACGTGGCCCTGGTGCTCGCGGGCGACGTGGTGGACTTTCTCGCGCAGGCGCCCGCGAGGCGCTTCGACCCCGAGGGCGCCGAGGCCAAGCTCACGGAGATCGTGCGCGACCACCGCCCGGTGTTCGACGCGCTCAAGGTCTTCACCGCGGGCGCGCGGCGCAGGCTCGTGGTGCTCGTGGGCAACCACGACGTCGAGCTCGCGCTGCCGCCCGTGACGGAGCTCCTGCTCGACGCGACGTGCGACGGCGAGGCGGCGCGCGGGCGCGTGCACCTCGCGCTCGACGGTGTGGGCTACCGCTGCGAGGTC
>JBDHVF010000981.1:0-3298 GCA_039809605.1 Polyangiales bacterium
GGCGCACCGCGTCGCGCGCCGCGAGGTCACGCTCGCGGCGGGCCAGCACGAGCGCGTCGAGGTGGCGCTCGAGCCGCTGCCGCAGGGCCCCGGCGAGCCCGCGCGCGCCGTCGCGCTCACGGTGACGCGCCCCGCGTCGGTCGCGATGCGCACCACGGGGGTCGTGACGGCGGCGGTGGGCGGCGCGGCGATGATCGCGGGCGGCGCGCTCTGGTACCTCGCGAAGACGCAGTACGACACCCTCATGGCGCAGCGGAGCGCGGGCGCGCCCGACGACGCGCTGCGCGCCGAGGGAGACCGCAACCAGACCCTCGGCGTGGCGATGCTCGTCGCGGGCGGCGCCGCCGCGGTCGCGGGCCTGACGATGTACTTCGTGGGCAACCGCGCGCGCACGCACGCCGTGACCATGACCGTGACGCCGGCGGGCGTCGGGCTCGGAGGCACGTTCTGATGCGCCCCCCACGCGCCGTTGCCGCGGCCTGCCTGGCGCTCGCGGGCTGCCTCGACTTCGACCAGTTCCGCGTGACGGCGAGGCCCGACGCGGGGCTCGACGCGCCCGACGCGACCGTCGACGCGCCCGACGTCTCCGTCGACGCGCCCGACGTCGCCCCCGACGTCACGCTCGACCGCCCGCCCGCGGACGCGCCGCCGGTCGATCGCCCGCCGTCGTGCACGCCGGGCCGCGTGGCGGGCGGGAGCTTTCGCTTCGCGCACATGGCCGCGGGCTTCGGCGCGGTCGACCTCTGCATGCGGCGCCGCACGGGGGGCGGCGCGTTCGCGCGCGCGGCGGCGGCGGAGTGGCCCGTGGGCGGCGTCGAGTACGCGCAGGTGACGTCGTCGCAGCCCTTCAACGAGCCGCTCTCGCGCGCCAACGACGCGTGGGAGTTCGCCGTGGTGCCGCTCGGTGTGCCGTGCGCGCAGGTCTCCTCGCGGGCCCTCACGGTGCGCTCGGCGCAGCTCGACCCGGGCGCCATGCGCCTGCTCGTGCTCACGACGGACCAGTCGCCCGACGGCACCCCCGTGGGCGTGCTCAACGTGCTCGTCGACGAGGCGTGCACCGACTGCCCGCCGCGGCAGCTCGAGGTGCGCGCCGTCCACGCGGCCTCGGGCAACGCCGCGCAGAGGCTGAGCATCACGCTCGACCCCGTGATCGACCCGCGGCTGCTCACCTCCGAGAACGCGTCGATGCGCACCTTCGCCGCGGGCGTCAGCTACGGCAGCGCCTCGGACTACGCGTGCAACTCGCTCTGGGGCTGGCTCGCGGACCCGATGCGCTTCATCTACCAGGTGCAGTTCCAGGCCTCGACGGCGTCGAACGTGCTCGTGGCGCGCAGCGACTCGTCGCGGCTCAAGATCCCGCTGCTCATGCAGACGCGCACCGTGACGGTGTTCTTCGAAGGCGGCTACTTCGACGCCGAGCCGAGCTTCATCGTCTGCTACGACGGGGTCTTCATGGGCGGCCTCTCGACCTGCGACCGCATCTCCGCGCACCTGGTGTTGCCCGACGCGGGCGCCCCCGAGGCGGGCGCGCCCGACGTGGGCGCCGACGCGCTGCCGACCCTCGACGCGCCGCCCGACGCGGCCGCCGACGACGACGCCGCGGCCGACGACGACGTCGTCGACGCCGCGGGCGACAACGACACTGGCGCCCCCGATGCGGCGTAGCGCCGCCCCTCGGAAACGGTTGCGCGTTGGCGCGGTGCGTTGAGGCGTTGCCCTGAAAACAAGGCAGTTCGTGGGCCTTGACGCTCGTCGGCGTGGATGCTCAAGTCCGCGCGGGCACGCGCCCACGAAGGGCCTCCGCGCGCGCCGGAAGGAACGTGATCCACGCCATGTCGAACGAGAAGTACGAGTTCTTCAAGGTCATTCAGGACTACCTCGCGCGGGCCTCGCGCGTGGTGAACCTCGACCCCGCGGTCGAGACGATGCTCTCGCAGCCCAAGAACGAGATCATCGTGCACTTCCCGGTGAAGATGGACAGCGGCGAGATCCGGCTCTTCAAGGGCTACCGCATCCAGCACAGCAACATCCTCGGGCCCTTCAAGGGCGGCATCCGGTACCACGAGAACGTCACCCTCGACGACACCAAGGCCCTCGCGTCGATGATGACCTGGAAGTGCGCGCTCATGCGCCTGCCGTACGGCGGCGCCAAGGGCGGCATCAAGTTCAACCCCCGCGCCCACTCGACGGGGGAGCTCCAGCGCATCACCCGGCGCTTCACGCACGCGCTCGGGAGCAACATCGGCCCCGACTACGACATCCCCGCGCCCGACGTGGGCACCAACGGGCAGATGATGGCGTGGATCATGGACACGTACATGAACACGGTGGGCCACGTGAACAAGCAGGCCAACCGCGGCGTGGTGACGGGCAAGCCCGTGGCCTCGGGCGGCACGCTCGGGCGCGAGAAGGCCACGGGCCAGGGCGTGGTGCACTGCATCACCGAGTGGTGCAGGGAGAACCGCTTCAACCTCGAGGGTAGCACCTACGTGGTGCAGGGCTTCGGCAACGTGGGCTCGCACGCGGCGACGATCCTCGCGCGCTTCGGCGCGTCGCTCACGGCCGTGGGCGACCACTCGGGGTACATGAAATCGCCCGAGGGCTTCAACCCCCACAAGCTCACCGAGTGGGTGAAGCAGAAGGGCTCGATCGCGGGCTACCCCTCGGGCCAGGTGATCTCGCGCGAGGAGTTCTTCGCCACGCGCTGCGACATCTTCGTGCCCGCGGCGCTCGAGGGGCAGGTCGGCGCCGCCGAGGCGGCCTCGATGGAGTGCCGCCTCGTGGCCGAGGGCGCCAACGGGCCGTGCACGCCCGAGGGCGAGAAGATCCTGCTCGACCGGGGCATCGCGGTGATCCCCGACGTGCTCGCCAACGCGGGCGGCGTGACCGTGAGCTATTACGAGTGGGTGCAGAACAAGCGCTCCGAGAGCTGGACGCTCGAGGAGGTCGACGCCAAGCTCGAGGGCGCCATGAAGCGCTCGTACGGCGAGGTGGTGAACTTCGCCCGCGAGCGCGACGTCGACCTGCGCATCGCCGCGTACGGCCTCGCGCTCGACCGGCTCCAGACCGTCTACCGCGAGCGCGACATCTTCCCGTGAAGGGCGTCGCGCGCGAGGAGCTCGCCCTGTGGGCCGCGCTCGCGGCCTCGCTCGTCACCGCCCTGGTGATCGTCGCGCGCCTCGTCGCGAGGACCTGACCCGATGACCTCCGAGCGCCGCGCGGCGGCCGGCGCGCAGGCGCTCGCCCTCGCCCCCGCCGTCGCCGCCCTCGCCCTCGACCGCGCGCTCGCGCCCGCGCC
>JBDHVF010000982.1:0-3296 GCA_039809605.1 Polyangiales bacterium
GGGCACGGGCGCGCCTCGCGAGAACCAGCCGCGACGGAGGGCGGACGTTCAGCGTGCGGAAGACAGGTTCTGACTAGTTCGCCACCGAACTTCGTCGGACCCGCTGCGCGATGAAACCCGCGATTCTCAAGGACTTCGGCACGAGGTTTCTGACTAGCCCGCGCGGGCCTGGCCCTCGGCGACGTTCTCGGCCGGGTGCGGCGAGTAGTCGTACTTGCCGTAGTAGTACGAGGGCGAGCCCTCGCGCAGGTCGATGGCGTTGAGCACCACGCCCACCACGTGGCTCCCGAGGTCGCGGAGCTGGCGCACCACGGCGGCGCCCTGGTCGCGGCGCGTGTAGCGCGAGCGCACCACCAGCACCACGCCGTCGAGCTGCGGGCCGAGCGCGAGCGCGTCGGTCACCGCGGTGATGGGCGGCGAGTCGAAGATCACGCGGTCGAAGCTCTTGCGCAGGTGCGCGAGCAGGTCGGTCATGCGCTGGCTGTGAATGAGCTCCACGGGGTTGGGCGGCACGGGGCCGCACACGAGCACCTGGAGGTTGGGCACGGGCGTGTCGAGCACGGCCTCTTCGAGCGTCGCCTCGCCGATGAGCACGCTCGAGAGCCCCACCGGCGGGCGCACGCCGAAGATCTTGTGCACGCGCGGGCGCCGCAGGTCGCCGTCGACCAGCAGCACCCGCTTGCCGCTCTGCGCGAGCGTGATCGCGAGGCTCGTGGCGGTGAAGGTCTTGCCCTCGCGCGGCGACGCGCTCGACACCATGAGCATCTGGAAGGGCGTGTCGGGCGACATGAAGAGCAGGTTCGTGCGGATGCCGCGCGCGAGCTCGGCCACGAGCGACATCGGGTGCGAGTGCACCACGAGGTCGAGGTTCTCGACCGGCGCCTCGTTGGCGTGCGTGTCGCCGTACTGGTAGCGCTTGTGCGCCCGCAGCCCGCGGCTGTTGATGAGCGGCATGTACCCGAGGAAGGTCGCGCGAAGCGTCTCCTCGATGTCCTGCTGCGAGCGCACGGTGCGATCGAGCTGGATGGCCACCATCGCCGCGAGCACGCCCAGCGCGAGGCCCGCCAGCGCGCCGAGCGCGAGCGTGAGGCCCACGCGGGGCTTCACCGGGCTCAGGGGCACCAGCGCGTAGTCGAGCACGCGCATGTTGTTGACCCTGAGCTCCTGCATCAGGTTGCCCTCGGTCGCGCGCTCGAGCACGATGCCGTAGATCTTCGAATGGTTCTCGCGCTCGCGGGCGAGGCGCGTGTAGACCATCTCCTGCTCGTTGAGCAGCACCGCCTGGCGCTGGGCGTCCATGAGCTCGCCGCGGATGTTGCTCTCGGCGCGCGTCACGCCGCGGAGCTCGGCCTCGGCCGAGCCCTTGATGTTCTGCACCTCGGCGCGGATCATCCCCACCGCGGTGTTGGTGCGGGCCCGCGCCGTGCGGAGCTCCACCGCCGAGGGGAGGTACCGGGGCTCGAGCGCGGCCTCCTCGCGGCTCACCGCTTCGAACTGCGTGCGCAGGCTCGAGAGCACCGACGACGCGAGGAACTCGGGCGCCGTGAGCTGCGAGAGCGCCGCGACGGTGCGCTCGTGCCACTCGCCCCGCTGGGCCACGGGCGCGTCGAGGGCGGCGCCGGTGCCCACCGTGCCGGGGGCGGGCAGCGCGTCGAGCACCGCCGACGCCGCGCGCTGCACCTCGCCCACGCGCCCCGCGAGGTTGAAGCGCCGCGTCTGCGCGTCGGTGAGCGCCTCGGAGAGCCGCGCGATGCGGTTGCCCACGATGTTGCGCTGGTCGGAGAAGGTGTCCGACACGATGTTGTGCTGCATGCGGTACTGCTGCAGCCGGTCCTCGGAGCGCGAGAGGTTCTCGCGCAGCTCGTCGAGCTGGTTGCTGAGCCAGCGCACCGCGTCGCGCGTGCTCCCGAGCCGGTGGTCGAGGTTGCGCTGGATGTACACGTCGGCCACCGTGTTCGCGAGGAGCTGCGCCCTGCGGGGGCTCTTGTCCTCCACGGTGACGTTCACCAGGCGGCTCTCCTTCACGGGGTCGACGCGCAGCCGCGCCACGAGCGCGTTGGCCGCGTCCGTCGGGCTCGCCGACCGCCACCCGCGCCGCCGCTCGGGCGGGATGTTCATGAAGTCGGGGTCGTGCTGGAGCCCCAGCCGCCGCACCACCCCCTCGGCCACCCCGCGGCTGCGGATCACCCGGTACTGCGTCTCGTAGTACTCCCGGAGGTTCCAGTAGCTGGCCGTGCCGCTCGTGTCCACGTCCTCGACCTGGCGACCGAGCGGCCGCGGGGGGTTCGGCTCGAACTGCACCGTCGCCGTCGCCGCGTAGATCTTCGGCTGGCGCAGCACCCACAGCGCGTCGAGGCACAGCGCCAGCGCCACGCCGCTCAGCACGATCCAGCGGTGCTTCCACAGGGTCTTGAGCTGCTCGAGCAGCAAGCTCGGAGCTTCCTGTGAATCAGGGACCGCGCGCGCGTTCGCATTCACGTTTCGGCTCTCCTACGGGAGTTCTCGGGGCAGTGCCTTCTACCAGATCCTCGGCGCGTCACCAGCGCCGCGACGTCTGCGCCCGACGATGGTTGCCCGCCCGCCGCGGGAGATTCACGGGCCGCCGTCGTCCGCCGTCAGCGCCGGCAGCGCGCCCGCGTCGTCCTGCGCCGCGGCCCGCGCGCGACGCGCCCCCACCGGGTCGCAGAGGCTCCGCGCCGCCGGGTCCACCGGCTCGCGCTCGAGCAGCGTGGCGCACTGGGCCTCGAGCGCGGGGCGGTCGCCGAGCCGCGACGCGAGCACCGCCATCTGGAGCGCGTAGGGCGCGTCGGGCACCGCGAGCGAGTGGGCCGTCTCGAAGGCCACGTAGGCCCCGCGGTCGTTGCCCACCACCGCCTCGAGCTCGCCCCTGAGGGCGTGCGCGCGGATCAGCCGCGGGAGGTCGGCGCCCGCGGCCTCCTGCATCGCGATCGCCTCGCGGCGCATCGCGGCCAGGTCGCGCCGCCGCGCGAAGAGCCGCGCCCGCGCCGCGTGCACCGGGTACTTGTCCCGCACCCGCACGAGCGCGCGGTCGAGCGCGCGCAGCGCCCCCTCCTCGTCGCCGCGCGCCAGCAGAACATCCACCAGGCACACCGTGCCCGAGGCCTCGGCGGGCTGCGCGCGCTCGACGCGCTGGCAGTACCGCGACGCCTCGTCGAGGTCGCCGCGCATGCGCGCCGCGTAGGCCCGACGCTCGAGCGCGGGCACGAAATCAGCCTCGCGCTCGAGCAGCAGCTCGTCGGCCATCGCCATGAAATCAGCGTCGCGCGCGCCCATCG
>JBDHVF010000983.1:0-3294 GCA_039809605.1 Polyangiales bacterium
GCTTCGCGCGCGGGCCGCGCGCGCAGGTACGCGACCCCCGCGGCCGCGACGACGACGACGGCGGCGACGGCGGCGACGCGGCGCGTGGGGAGGGCGCGCTTCGTGGGGGCGACGGAGACGGCGACGAGGTGCGTGGTGCGCAGGCACTTCGGGCAGCGCGTGGCGTCGTCGTCGCAGCGGGTTCCGCAGTGGGCACATTCGAGGGCCATGGCGCGCAGCGACGCATAACCACGAAGGGCCCCGTCTGTCACGGGCGCGGCGGGAGGTTCAGCCGCCGGGCGAGGTCCACACGTAGCCCGCGAGGCCCTCGTTGACGTACCCGCCGCGGATGGCCGCGTCGCGCTCGCCCGCGCTGGTCGTGTAGAAGTGGTCGCTGTTGCCGGGGTGCCAGAGCCGGTAGAGCGGAACGGCCCCGCACACGGGCGACGAGGCGATGTACCCGAGCACCCCCTCGACGTGGCCCGGCGAGATGCCCTCGCAGTTGCTCGCCGTGGTGTAGAAGTGCTTCCCGTAGTCCATGTAGCAGCGGTAGAAGGGCGCGAGCCCGGGGGCCGACGCCGCGTAGAGGTAGTAGTACGGGCTGTACTCGACGCTGAAGCCGCAGCACCCGGCCTCCGAGGCGCTCGCGGTGTAGAAGTGCTCGCCCGTGCCTCCGTTGTACGAGCGCGCGACCGCGACGCGGCACCCGCCGCGGTCGTCGCACGCGCCGTTGCAGTTGTCGTCGGCGAGGTTGCACGCCTCGGCCGGGCGCGCGCCGCACGCGCCGCAGTTGCTCGGGTCGGTGGCGAGGTTGGCCTCGCACCCGTCGGCGGGGTTGCCGTTGCAGTTGCCGTAGCCCGACACGCACGCGAGCACCGTGCACGCGCCGACCGAGCACCCGGTCGACGACGCGTTCGGCAGCGCGCAGCGGCGCCCGCACGCGCCGCAGTTGCTCGCGCTGGTCGCGGTGTTGACCTCGCAGCCGTCGGCGGGGTTGGCGTTGCAGTCGGCGAAGCCCGCGGCGCAGCTCGCGACGGCGCAGCGGCCCGCCGCGCACGAGGCCGTGGCGTTGGCGAGCGCGCAGCGCGTCCCGCAGCCGCCGCAGTTCGAAGCGTCGGTGGCGAGCGACGCCTCGCAGCCGTTCGAGGCGCTGCCGTCGCAGTCGCCGAAGCCCGGGTTGCAGGCCACGACCGTGCAGCGGCCCGACGCGCACACGCCCGTGCCGTTCGACGGCGCGCAGCGCGTCCCGCAGCCGCCGCAGTTGGCCTCGTCGCTCGCGAGCAGCACCTCGCAGCCGTTGGCGGGGTTGCCGTCGCAGTCGGCGAAGCCCGCGTTGCAGGCCGCCACCGCGCAGCGCCCGCCCACGCACGCGGGCGCCGCGTTGGGCAGCGCGCACGCCGAGCCGCACGCGCCGCAGTTGCGCGCGTCGGTGGCGAGCGTGACCTCGCAGCCGTTCGTGGGGTTCGCGTCGCAGTCGGCGCGGCCCATGTCACACGCGGCCACGTCGCAGCGGCCGCCCGCGCACGCGGGGGTTCCGCCGGGCGTCGAGCAGCGCATGCCGCAGCCCGCGCAGTTGGTCGGGTCGCTGCGGGTGTTGACCTCGCAGCCGTTCGCGGGGTTGCCGTCGCAGTCGGCGAAGCCCGCGGTGCAGCTCGCGACGGCGCAGCGGCCGCCCGCGCACGAGGCCGTGGCGTTGGCGAGGGCGCAGCGCATCCCGCACGCGCCGCAGTTCATCGCGTCGGAGGCGAGCGTGACCTCGCAGCCGTTCGACGCGTCGCCGTCGCAGTCGCCGCGCCCCGCCGCGCACGTCGCGAGCCGGCAGGTGCCGCGCTCGCACGCCGCCGACGAGCCGGGGAAGGAGCACGCGTTGCCGCAGCGCCCGCAGTGCGAGGTGCTCGTGCCGAGGTCGGTCTCGCAGCCGTTGGCGGGGTTCATGTCGCAGTCGGCGAAGCCCGCGTCGCAGCTCGCCACCGCGCAGCGGCCGCCCGCGCACGACGCCGTGGCGTTCGAGAGCGAGCACGCGGTGCCGCACGCGCCGCAGTTCATCGCGTCGGTGGCGAGCGCGACCTCGCAGCCGTTCGTGGGGTTCGCGTCGCAGTCGGCGCGGCCCATGTCACACGCGGCCACGTCGCAGCGGCCGCCCGCGCACGCGGGGGTTCCGCCGGGCGTCGAGCAGCGCATGCCGCAGCCCGCGCAGTTCATCGGGTCGCTGCGGGTGTTGACCTCGCAGCCGTTCGACGCGTCGCCGTCGCAGTCGGCGAAGCCCGCCTCGCACGCGGTCACGGCGCAGCGCCCCATGGCGCACGACCCCGTGGCGTGCATGGGGGCGCAGGCGCGCCCGCACGCGCCGCAGTTCATCGCGTCGGCGCGCACGTCGACCTCGCAGCCGTTCATCGCGTCGCCGTCGCAGTCCTGGTAGCCCATCACGCACGACGTGACGCAGCGCCCGCCCAGGCAGCCGGGGAAGGCGTTGGGCCGCGACGGGCACGCCAGGCCGCAGCGCCCGCAGTGCGAGACGGCCGTGTTCGTGTCGACCTCGCAGCCGTTGGTGGGGTTGCCGTCGCAGTCGCCGAAGCCCGTCGCGCACGAGGCCACCGCGCAGCGCCCCATCGCGCACGCGGGCGCGGCGTTGGGCGGGTCGCACGCCCCGCGGCACGCGCCGCAGTTCGCCACGTCGGCCCCGAGGTCGACCTCGCAGCCGTTGTCGGCGTTGCCGTCGCAGTCGGCGAAGCCCATGTCGCAGGCGAACTCGCAGCGCCCCGACGAGCACGACGAGCGCGCGTGGGGGCGCGCCGGGCACGCCATGCCGCAGCCGCCGCAGTGCGACGCGTCGGTGAGGGTGTTGACCTCGCAGCCGTTGCCCGGCGCGCGGTCGCAGTCGGCGAAGGGCGCGGTGCACGCGCCCACGGCGCACATGCTGTTCATGCACGCGGCCGTGGCGTTGGGGGCCGCGCAGCGGTTGTCGCACCGCCCGCAGTGGGCGAGGTTCGACACGGTGTCGACGCACGCGCCCGAGCAGCAGGTCTGCGTGCCCGGGCAGGGGCGCGCGCCGGTGCAGCCCGTCACGCAGGTCGAGCCCACGCAGAGCATGCCCGCGGGGCAGTGGTCGTCGGTCACGCACTCGACGCAGGTGTGCGAGGCCGTGTCGCAGCGCGGCCGCGCGACGCCGCCGTCGGGACCCGCGGGCGCGCAGCCGTCGTCGCCGCGGCAGCCGGCCATGCACGTGTGGCTCGCGTCGTCGCAGTGCTGCGACGCGGGGCAGCGGTCGGCCGCGGCGACGCAGGCCACGCAGCGCCCCGAGGCCGTGTCGCACGC